>JAGRLM010000085.1 GCA_020441795.1 Nitratireductor sp. | reverse complement strand
GCTTCTTTGCTGCTGGCGATCCGGCCAAATTCTACAAGTTTGCCGGTGACGCGCGCACCCGCGCTGGCGAGGAACTGAACCTCACTGACCGCGAACGCTATGAGCTCGCCTGGATCATCGACTTCCCGTTCTACGAATGGGACGAGGACGAGAAGAAGGTCGAATTCTCGCACAACCCCTTTTCAATGCCGCAAGGCGGTATCGACGCGCTCAACAACCAGGATCCGCTGACAATCAAGGCCTTTCAGTATGACCTTGTGTGCAACGGCTTTGAAATCGCTTCGGGCGGCATCCGCAACCACCTGCCGGAAACCATGGTCAAGGCTTTCGAGATTGCAGGCCTTGACCGCGCAACAGTGGAAGAGCGCTTCGGCGGTCTTTACCGTGCATTCCAGTACGGCGCACCGCCGCATGGCGGCATGGCCGCGGGCGTTGACCGCATCGTGATGCTGCTGGTCGGTGCCAAAAACCTGCGAGAGATCACCATGTTCCCGATGAACCAGCAGGCACTCGACCTGCTGATGGGCGCGCCTGGCGACGTGATGTCGAAGCAGTTGCAGGAACTGAATATCAGGGTGATCCCGCAAAAGAAGGATTGAGGCGGGCAACTTCGCCCGCGTCCACGACTGCTGCCATGCTAGCCGTTCTTCACGGCTTCGAGCGCGGCAATGTCGATGCGGCTCATTTCCATCATCTTGGCAAATGCCCGCCGGGCAAGGTCCCGGTCGGGACTGGTGGTCAATTCGAGCAGGATGCGTGGCGTGATCTGCCATGAATATCCCCAGCGGTCCTTGCACCACCCACAAGCGCTGGGGCTTCCGCCATTGTCGATGATGGCGTTCCAGTAGCGATCGGTCTCCTCCTGGTTCTCGGTGACAACCATGAAGCTGACCGACTCGTTCGGCGTGAACATCGGCCCGCCATTGAGGCCGACGAACTTGCGACCAAGAACCGTGAATTCAACCGTCAGTTCCTGGCCTTCGCGCCCGCCCGGAAAATCGTCCGGAGCGTTGTTGGCTGCCGTTATGCCTGAATCGGGAAAGGTCGCTGCGTAAAATTCTGCCGCTTGCCGGGCCTGGCCGATGTCGAACCACATGCACGTTACAAAGTCTGTCATGACAAGCTCCTCCTGTTTCCTTGTCCTCACAAGGTTGTGCGCGGGCCGATCAAGCTGAAATGCGCACCTTGGGGATCGCGCATTGGACAGATGAACATGCCGCCTGGCACCTGGTGAGGTTCCATGAGCGTGGTGCCGCCATTCTCTCTTGCCCGGGCGACGGCGTCGTCGATGTTTTCAACAGAGATGTAATAGGCCCAGAACGGGTGAGGGGCGTCCGGCATCTTGGTCATCATGCCGCCGATTGCCATCTCGCCATCTGTGGCAAAGGTCTGATAGACGAAAGCGCCCATGTCATGCGCGTCAACTTTTCTCCAGCCAAAGAGCCTTTCATAAAAAGGCCATACGCTGTCGAAATCGCCGGCATGCAGTTCGCGCCAGCCGATCGATTTGTATGCCATCAGCTGAGCCGGCACCTGCGCTGATCCCGGAGCCGGTTCGAACAGCAGGAAGCCCGCACCTTGCGGATCGCCAACCACGGCAAAGCGGCCAACACCTGGAATATCCTGCGGGCCGCGATGAACAGTGCCGCCCAACTCGACCAATTGCCTCGCCTTGCCATCAAGATCGGCTACACCAACATAGCCCATCCATGCAGGTGGAACGCCCTCTGCCTCGGCCGGGATAGGCATGATGCCGCCAATCTGCTGCTCGCCATCCATGATCAGCGTATAGCGCTGCCCCGGCATTCCTGAATCGCGCATCTGCCAGCCGACGACATTTGCGTAGAATTTTTCCGCGGCTTCAACATCCGTGGTCATCACATCATACCAGACGAAATCTCCCTCACTCATGATCGCTTCCTCTCATTTGCCTTTCGATGTTTGCCACAGGCGCACAGGTGGCTTGGCTGCGCGGCTCAGTATGCCTCTGGCCTCAAGGTCGAGTTGCACGGATTTGAACCACCAGCCGGCCTTTTCCCCGCCGGGAAAAAGCGCTTCCGGCAGATGCGGCTTTAGCGCAGCGATTGCCTGAGCCGGGGTCATGCCCGGTTCACTCGCGGGAAGGACAGCGAGAACCGCTGCTTTCATGGCGTTGAATTTTTCGGCATTGACCTGGTAAGTCTTACCGGGTTGGCCAACATTCAGAACATCGTTTGTTGCATCAGACATGTTTCGTGATTTCCTTCGTCAGTTCGTGGATCTGTTGCCCACGAAATTCAGCATCCAGGGCGTGCCGAAGCGGTCCGTGAACATGGCAAACCGCTCTGCCCAGAAGGTATCGGCTGGCTCCATCATCACGGACTGGGCATCTCTCGATAGCGCCTTGTAGATGCGATCGATCTCTGGAATTGAAACTGGCGAGATCGAGACTGAAAAGCCCTGCGGCTTGGTGTACCAATTGCCCGGGGTGTCCGATGCCATCACATTGGCACTGCCAAGCCGAAGGTTCATGTTCATCACCAGATCATCGCCGCCGGGCATCCGGTCTGCCGGGTTGGGCGTGTCGCCATTTCTGAACACGCCGGAGATTTCGCCGCCCAGAACTTCGGCGTAAAAAGTCATGGCTTCAAGGCAATTTCCATTGAAATTCAAATAGATGGTTGGTTCCATGGAGTCTTTTCCTCAAGAGGTTGAATCAGTTTGTCAGCTGCTTCATGTTTTCTTGCCTTCGACATGCCGGGCGAAATTGTCGAGGATCGCTTGCCATCCCTCGCGCTGCTTCTCCACCGGATGCTCGCTTTCAGCATCAAAAGCGACCCTGACCGTGACGCCGTCCGCATCAGGCAGGAACTCGACCTGCGCCTTGCGGTCTCCGAAGTCGTACTCGATCAGTCTCTGGGGAACGATCTTCGTGTAGGTGCCGGCAAAGTCAAAGCCGAAGCTGCCGTCCTTGGCTTCCATGCGCGAGGAAAACGCGCCGCCCTCCCGCAAATCGACGGTTGCGGCAGTGGTATGCCAATCGTCCGAGGCGGCGTTCCACTGCATGATGTCGGCGGGCGTGGTATAGGCGCTCCAGACGTTCCCGATTGGCGCCGTCACATGTTTTTCGACCGTGATTTTCATGTCGACTTCTTCATTGCTGGATGTTGGGCTCGACGAGCCGGGCCAGGTTGCGCAGCGATTCCTGCCAGCCGAGGTAGCAGGCTTCGAGTGGTATCAGGGCCGGAATGCCTTCTTGAACGATGTGGATTTCGGTGCCGACCGATACGGATTTCATATCGACAGCTACCACCATCTCGCCCGGCAGGTTCGGATCGTCAAAACAGTCCGTATAGACAAGCCGCTGATTGGCCACGAGTTCACGATATTCGCCGCCGAAGGAATGGCTCTTTTGCGTGGTGAAATTGGTGAACGACATCCGGTGCTTGCCACCGACGCGCACATCCAATTCATGAACGGCACAGGTGAAGCCGTTCGGCGGCAGCCACTGGGCTATTGCATCGGGGGTGGTGAAGGCACGCCAGACTTTTTCTGGTGTGGTCGTAATTACCCGGTGCAGGCGGGCGGTATTGTTTTTGGTCATCGCATCTCTTTCTGGCGTTCAGGCCTTCAGATCCACAACCGGCGCAAAGCCGCCGAAGATCATCCGCTTGCCGTCAAACGGCATATCGGGGAGCCCCGGCATGCGTGTGTCTTCCATCATCTTCTTCATGCCGGCATCGCGGGTTGCCTTGTCGGGCCATTCGATCCACGAGAATGCGACAGTCTCTTCAGCCGTTGCCTTGACCGCCATGCGAAAGTCGGTGTGCTTGCCCTCTGGCACGTCGTCACCCCAGCATTCGACGATGCGAAGCGCGCCGAACTCCATGATGACGGCATCAAACGCGCGCGCGTGTTCAATGAACTTCTGTTTGTTGGCGGTCGGAACCGCAATCACGAAGCCGTCGATATAGGACATAGTATTACCTCCACTTGTTCATCGGGATTGGTCGCCACTGGCGAACAGCAGTTCGATATAGCGCCGCAGATGATCGACGCTTTCGATGGCGATTTCAGGACCGCCATCTGCCTTGGCGAGAATGAAGGCACCCTGCAGCACTACCTGTGTGTGCAGGGCGAGGCTTCTCGCCGAGATATCCGTGATCCCGCGCATGGCTAGTGCCGCCTCGATGTCGGGCTCCAGCTTTTCTGCGTGCCCGAATATCGAGGCGCGGCATGCATCGCGAATGGCTGGATGCTGGTCGAATGTTTCCTGCACCATGGTTCCCGCAACGCAGGTGAAGGCAGCTATCTCGCCCGCAATCAGCATCCGGCGAAAATCGATATAGGCAAGCAAGCGTTGCAACGGATCGGAATGCTGATGATAGGGCGCAGTCTCGAACAACGCGCCGGTAACTGCCGACCAATGGTCCGCGGCTGCTGCGCCCAGCGCTTCCTTGCTTTCGAAGTGATGGAAGAAGGCACCCTTGGTGACACCTGCCGCGCGGCAAAGGTCGTCGACACTGGTGGCTGAATAACCCTTCTGCCGGAGGACAATCAGGGCTGCGTCGAGCAGTTTCTCGCGGGCGGATTTCCTTGGTTCGGGCGGAGCAACAATCTGGTTCATGCAGATATCATACCAACTAGTTGGTATGTTTGTAAAGAGGCTGGTCCGTCTTGATTCCCTCAGCCGCTGTGCTACGCCTCGCCAGAGCGTTTGGGAAACCTGCCATGAAGCTGTTGCGACTATTTGCTATCCTGATTTGTGCCATTGCCTGGTTCACCCAGCCGGGCCTTGCGGTGGCGCAACAAAAGCCAGCCGAACAGTCCGAACCATCTGGACCGCTGACTTTTCCGGTCGGTGCGGGATTGAAGATTGATCTCCATATTCCGGACGCACCGAAGAAATCAGGCCTGTTTGCCTTCTCACGCCCGAGCCGCTTTCCGGTGATCGTCTATGTTCACGGCGGCGGCTGGATCAAGGGTGAGCGCAGCAAGGTCTATAACCTCCCGGCCTATGCCCGCTCGCGCGGCTATATCCTTGCTTCGGTTGACTACCGCGCCGTGCCGCGCACAAATATCGATGGCCAGGTCGCTGATGTAGTCAAGGGCATCAACTGGGTACGCTCGAATATTGCGAAGCAGGGCGGTGACCCATCAAGAATCGTCATCATGGGCCACTCCGCCGGTTCGCATCTGGTGGCGCTGATCGCCGCCAGAAAACTGGGCGGCAAGCTGGCAGGCGTGGTTGCCAACGATGTTCAGGCCTATGACCTCGTGGCCTATGAGGCAATGCGCGGCGGCATGGCCGATGTCTATCGCAAGGCGTTTGGCTCCAACCCCGCCAACTGGATCAAATGGTCACCCGTTACCTATGTCAGAAAGGCAGGCGCCTTGCCGCCATTTCTGGTCATGGCCTCGCGGTCCGACCGCCCCCGCCGGGCCCAGCTCGCAAAGGCTTTCGTGGCCGAGTTGAAGCGCAAGGGCACCAGGGCCAGCTATTTTGATGGCGCCAATTATACCCATGGCACCATTGCCTCCACCATCGGCAAGAGCGCGCAGGTTACCAATGCGCTCGACCGCTTCCTGCAAACCGTGTTTCGGTAGGCCATGCATCAATCAGCCATCGGGAAATTCAGGTGAATTCTGCCCTGTCCCGCATTCTAGCCGGCTTTTCCCCGCTGACCATCGCGCTCGGCATCACCATGACGGTCGCCTATGGAACGCTGTTCTACAGCTTTCCGATCCTTGCTCCGGCAATCATGGCCGAATTCGGATGGTCCCGCACATTTGTCTTCGGTGCCTTTTCCGCAGCACTTGTCGCTGGTGCGATCTTTGCCCCCTTTTCCGGCCGACTGCTGGACCGGCGCGGAGGCCGCTTTGTGCTGTCACTGGGAACGGTGGTTTCGTCACTTGCACTTATTGCCATGGCCTGGGTCGATGGACCGGCAAGTTTTACCGCAGTTCTTTTCACCATCGAGGCAACGGCAACCTTCGTGCAATATGAGGCGGGATTTGCAACGCTTGCCCGCCTCAAGGGTGAGGGTGCCCGACCGCAAATTTCGGCCATTACCCTGATTGCAGGTTTTGCATCGACATTGTTCTGGCCGCTTTGCGGCTGGTTGCTGAGCCACATGGAATGGCGGCAGGTCTATCTGGTTCTCGGCCTGATCAATCTGGCTATCTGCCTGCCACTGCATCTGCGCTTGCCTGACCGGGGCGGCAAGCCGCCGGCGATACATGATCCGGCCATGGCCATTCGGTCGAAACCTCAACTGACTCCGGCGGACCGGCGGCTTATCCTGATTGCGCTGGCAATAGCGTTTTCTGCTGGCGGCTTTGTCATTGCAGCCGTGCAGTCGCACTTTCCTCGCCTTTTCGTGGAGGCAGGCTATTCAGTCGGTGCTGCCGCTGCCTTCGGCGCGATGATCGGCCCGTTCCAGGTCGGTTCGCGCATCATCGAATTGCTCTATGGCCAGCGCCATCATCCGGTGTTTGTCGGTCTGTTGGCCAATGCAGCCATGGTGATCGGAGTGGCAATGTTGCTGGCGATCGGCTTTGGCAGTGCAACAGCAATCGTCTTTGCAGCATTTTTCGGCACGGGGCAGGGGCTTGCCCATATCATTCGTGGCGCCATACCGCTGGCGATATTCGGCGCAGATGGCTATGGCCGCCTGACAGGCAATCTCGGTTTCTTCAGGATTTTGGTCACGGCCTGCGCGCCTGTCGCCATCGCTGCCATCAGCGACAGCATGGGCAATGCCGTGGCCGTGCTGGCAGTGGTCGCCATGGCCTCGGTGTCGTTTCTGGCGCTATTGCCCCTGCGACGCTACGCCCGGTCCTGACTACTCATTTGCCTTGATGCTGACACCGAGCAGCCCGATCAGCGCAGGCGGACCGGAAATCGCTGTTCCCACAATCTGCGCAAACGCTACCGGCTCCGGCGGCGCCAAGGTGATGGTCAGCGATTTCGGGTCACCGGCAAATTTGGCCAGTGCCTCGCCGACCATGGCCGAGAATTCCGGATTGTCGAGCGCCTGCGTCATGCCCATCGCCATGACAGGTGCCATCTGCACCAATTCTTCGCGAGTTGTACCCATGGCCGCTGCCTGTATGTCGAGGACCTTGCCGACAATCGACTTGTCGTCAAACGAGATCGTGGCACCTGCTAGTTTCAGTTCCGACATGACCGCCATCAGCTTGGCCGCTGCAGCCTTTTGTCCCTCCGGATCGTTCTTGCCCGCAGCGTTTGCGGCAAGCGATGCTTCCCGCATCTTGCGCAACAGTGTCATGTCATAGCCGTCGACGGCGAGCGTCATGTGAAGTTTGCCGACATTGGTGGTGTCGAAGCTGTATTCGCTCAATTCCATGCGGCCGGTATCGAGATTGAAACTGCCGACAAGGCGGATTTCCGTGCTGAGCTTTTCCAGCCCCAGGGCCTGCATCTGTGCCTTGGCTTTCGGGTCCCTGATTTGTGTCAGGTCCAGTGTCAATTCAGGAACAGACAGGCTTGTGTTGAACTGGTTTTGATCCGCAGCCTTCTCGGTCAATGACTCCATGCCGGAAATGGCCATCACCTCCGCGCCGGAAATATTCATGCTCATTCGTCCGATTTTGTAAGAAATCGGGTTGCTTGGCAAAAGCGGCGCATCGAGATCATTGGGGTCAGGGAAATAGAGATTGGTGCCTTCACCGCCATCAAGCGTCAGGAAGAATTCGTCGCCCTTTTCGGTTTTCCCGTTGAGCGAGATGCCGCTGAATTTCAGGCTGTCGATCACGATGCTCTTGCCAGCGAATTCCCTCACGCCATTGGCTTCGACGGTCTTCAGCATCAGCGGGTTTGCCATGCCATTGCCGGATACTTCGATATCGAAGAGGCGAAAGCTGTCGGGGCCGGTTTCCTCGATTTTCCCGACCTCAAGGCTTGCTCCGCTGATGGCAGCCTGGGCCTTGAGACCGGCAATCAGGGATGCACCGTCAATGGCGAAAGCCGGCTGCGCGATTAAAACTGCGAATGAAGCTGTGCAGGCAAACTTCCCGAACCGGTGCATCATGGGATGGTAACTCCGTATAGCGCTGATCTTGTATCGGCAAAGTTGCAGGTAATTGTGACAAAAGTGTTGATGGCAATGAAGTGCGACCTGTCCCTGCAGACAATTGCACACTTGTCATGAGCCGAAGCGCGGTTTAACCCGTGATCATGGGAAAAGACCTGATTCCGGGCACGGGCGGCGATGGCGACGACGTTCAGGCCGTTGATCTGAAATCCGCGCTCGAAGAGCGCTATCTGGCCTATGCGTTGTCCACCATCATGGGCCGCGCCCTGCCGGATGTGCGCGACGGACTGAAACCCGTTCACCGGCGCATTCTCCATGCCATGCGCATCCTCAAGCTCGATCCCAATACCGGCTTCAAGAAATGCGCCCGTATTGTCGGTGATGTGATCGGTAAGTTCCACCCGCATGGCGACCAGGCCGTCTATGACGCCCTTGTGCGTCTGGCGCAGGACTTTGCGGTTCGCTATCCGCTGGTCGATGGCCAGGGCAANNNGCAATATCGATGGCGATAACGCGGCTGCCATGCGTTACACCGAAGCCCGCATGACCGAGGTTGCCACCCTGCTGATGGAGGGCATCACCGAGGATGCCGTCGATTTTCGCGATACCTATGACGGCGAGGATTCCGAACCGATAGTCCTTCCAGGAGCGTTTCCGAACCTGCTGGCAAATGGTTCATCCGGAATTGCCGTGGGCATGGCGACATCCATTCCACCACACAACGCGGCTGAACTTTGCGATGCGGCACTGCACCTCATCAAGCATCCTAATGCCTCGGTCGAAAAGATCGTCGATTTTGTTCAAGGGCCAGACCTGCCCACGGGCGGGGTGATTGTCGAGGATCGCGAATCGATCATTGAATCCTATCGCACTGGCCGCGGTGGTTTCCGCGTACGCGCACGTTGGGAAAAGGAAGATGCAGGCCGGGGTGGCTATCGTGTCATCATCACGGAAATTCCCTGGCAGGTGCAGAAGTCCCGGCTGATTGAAAAGATCGCCGAATTGCTGATGGCGCGCAAACTGCCATTGGTCGAGGACATTCGCGACGAATCGGCGGAAGATATTCGCGTTGTCATCGAGCCGAAAAGCCGTACGGTTGATCCGGAATTGATGATGGAATCGCTGTTCAAGCTGACCGAGCTTGAAAGCCGCATTTCGCTCAACATGAATGTGCTCTCGCACGGCAAGATCCCGCGCGTGCTGTCGCTGCCGGATGTGCTGCGCGAATGGCTCGATCATCGCCGCGACGTGTTGCAGCGTCGCTCGCGCCACAGGCTTGCGCAGATCGAGAAGCGCCTCGAAGTGCTTGGCGGCTTGCTGATTGCCTATCTCAATATCGACGAGGTGATCCGCATCATCCGTTTCGAGGATGAACCCAAGAAGAAACTTGTGGCAACCTTCAACCTGACTGAAGTCCAGGTCGAAGCCATTCTCAACATGCGCCTGCGTGCACTTGCCAAGCTCGAGGAAATCGAGATCCGGACCGAGCACGAAGCGCTGATGCGGGAAAAGGAGCAGATCGAGCAATTGCTTGGCTCCGAGGAAATGCAGTGGAAGGTGCTTTCACAAGACATTCGCCAGATACGCGCGCAATTCGGTCCCGAAACACCGCTCGGCAAACGCCGCACAACCTTTGCCACGGCGCCCGACCACGATC
>JAGRLM010000084.1 GCA_020441795.1 Nitratireductor sp. | reverse complement strand
CAGCCTTCAATGGTATTTACCCTGCTCTGGCTGAAAAGCATGACATCGATTTATACCCGTTTTTCCTCGACGGCGTTGCAGGCAATCCGGAGTTGAACCAGCCGGATGGCATGCATCCCACGGCACAAGGGGTGGATGAAATCGTCACGCGATTTCTTCCCCATGCCATTCGCTTCGTGAGCGAACTCGCGGACAAAAGCGCCTTGCGATAACGGTCAGGGCGTGATTCCCTGAGTTCGAGGATGGTTGATTCGAAAGGATCCGCACATGCCGAGACTGTTCACAGCCATCGAGATCCCGTCCAGTGTGGCGCTCTCATTGTCGCTGATGCGTGGCGGCCTGCCTGGCGCACGCTGGATTGACCAGGAAAACTATCACGTCACCCTTCGCTTCATTGGTGACACGGACCACCGCACCGCGGATGAAATCGTTCATGGTCTTGCCCGCATCCAGCGCCGCTCCTTTTCATTGCGCCTGAACGGCCTGAGTGCCTTTGGTGGCAACAAGCCTCATTCTGTGCATGCCCGTCTCGATCCTTGCCCGGCAATGACCGAATTGCAGGGCGAGCAGGAACGGATCATGCAGAGGATCGGGCTCAAGCCGGAAGGCCGCAAATTTGTGCCGCATGTGACACTGGCACGACTGCGGGGCGTCAGGGGCGGGGATGTCGCGACATGGCTCGCGCTGCGAGGCAGTTTTTCAACGGCACCCTTCACGGTCAGTCGCTTCGTCCTGCTGTCCTCGCGCGATTCGGTTGGCGGTGGCCCCTATGTCACCGAGGAGGTTTTCGACCTCGCATCGCAAGCCACAGACAGGGCCGGATACAAACCACCACTCAATCCGCCAGCTTTCGTGCCCTGATCAATCTGTTGATCAGGTTCGGCATGGCCTGCCCGATGAGTTCGAACACTGCGTGATACTGGTCCATTCCCCGGCCCCAGGGATCAGGCACATCACCGTGATCGAGAAAGCGCAGGATTTCTGCACGACCCGTTCCCAATTGCCGGATATTGGCAACATTCGAGGCGTCCATTCCGACAATGAGGTCGAACCGGTCAAGGTCCTCGCGGAGGATCTGGCGCGCGCGCTGACCTGAAATATCGATCCCGTTTTGCGCAGCAACTGCGATCGAATTGGGATGGGGCGGCTCCCCCGCATGCCAGGCACCAGTACCGGCCGAACCGGCATGGAACTGCTGTGCATAACCCGCCATCCCGGCCTGGTGGCGAAATATGCCCTCGGCCAGCGGCGAGCGGCAAATATTGCCGAGACAAACGAACAGGACGGACGGCTTGCTTTGTGGCATTGTGTAACCCGATTTACGCAAAGACATTGAGCGAGGGTAAACCATGGTGAAATTGCTGCAAGATGCCGAGCGTCACGAGGCCCTGGCCAGCCTTCCGGAATGGAAACTTTCTGATGCCGGTGATGCCATTGTCCGATCCTTCACCTTCAAGGATTTCAACGAGGCATTCGGATTCATGACACAAGTGGCGCTCCATGCCGAGAAGATCGATCACCACCCCGAATGGTCAAATGTCTGGCGCAAGGTCGATGTTCGATTGACCACGCATTCGGTACACGGACTGAGCCATCTCGACTTTGAAATGGCGAAGTTCATGAATGCCATGGCTTCCGCGTCGCGGCATGACCAGGATTAGGACCGATTCCGGTTGCAAATTGCCGCAGGATACCCATCTTTACCTTAGGTCACACAGCCGCCGGATATATCAGGATTTGGCGTGGCGGCGGCGTTTCGATCTGGTTTGCCCCAAGTGACCGCACTGACAAGGGAGACAGCAATGAGCCCTGAAAAGATGAACGACGAGGCATTCAGGAAAGTGCTCGAAGGCGAAATCCTTCAGCCGGGCGACGACCCTTCAGCAAATGCGCGGCGTGAAAAATCGGTGCGCAACGGCTTCTGGCGCACCTTCACCAAGGCAGCTGGCAAATTGCCGTTCATCGACGATGTAGTTGCCGCATATTATTGTGCCCTTGATCCGCAAACGCCCGCCCGGACACGGGCCATATTGCTGGGTGCCCTGGCATATTTTGTCATGCCCCTCGACTGGATCCCGGATTTCATCCTGGGCTTCGGCTTCAGCGATGATATCGCAGTCCTGACCGCAGCCTTTGCCGCGATCAGCGGCAATATCAAGGAGGCCCATTACATTGCCGCTCGCGAAGCATTGGCCAGGCTGAAAGGCGAAGCCGATAGTGGACAGGGCAGTGATGCAAGCAAAGGGGCCGGACACGACGAGGACCGCAAGGCGGCGTGACCACCATCAGCCTTTTCACATGTCGATACCGGGGTCAGCATCCAGCACGGTGCGCAGCCTCGCAAAGGCAAGCCTGATCCTGGACTTGACCGTGCCCAGCGCGACGCCCGTCTCTTCGGCAATCTGGCTGTGAGAATAGCCAAGGAAAAATGCCATCCGTATCATCTCCACCTGCTCGCTGGGCAAGGTGGCGATGGCCAAGCGCACCCGTTCTTCACGCAACTGGTCATCCATCACCGCATCCGGCAGGGGTTCTGCCTCCGGCTGCAGGATCGGGTCATCAGGGTCGATGGCAGAACCCTTGTCACGTCGCGCCGCATCAATGCGCCGGTTGCGCGCTATTCTGAAAAGCCAGGTTGAAAGGCTGGACTTGCCGGGGTCAAACATGGCCGCCTTGTGCCAGAGCGTGACCATGACCTCCTGGGTAATCTCTTCGGCCAGGTTATGCGCAAGGCCAAGCCGTCGCAGATAGGCGTTCACCCGCGGTGCAAAGTGATCGAATAATCTTGCAAAGGCTGCCTGGCTTCGATCAAGAGCAACCTCACGCGCAAGACTTGCCATTTCCTCGCTGTTCAAACTGCAACCCCGACTTCCAATGCTGGTTCGGGCCTTGACCATTCCGGCAACCCCGAATGCTTCAACAAACCCGACATATCAAGCTACCCTGTTCCAGACGAACCGTGGAACACCCTGCTCTTCGCGCATGCACAGCCCGGAAACTGCGGCACCATTCATGGCCTGCAGGAATCGTCACGACTGCGTTACGGACAGGCTCATACCTAAGGCCCTCCTGGCAATTCGTCGAGACAAGGAATTAAATCTGCAATCAAAAAAGGCCGGGGACGACTTGCCGCATCTTGCCGACATGCCGACCATGACCAAGAGTTTTGACAAATGCAGTAGACCAGACCCATCAACTGGACCTGCAATTTGTCCGGAAAAGGGCGAGCCTAGGCAGCAATCACCTCGCCAGCCAAACTCTTGCCTTGTTTCTGGCAATACAGGGTACTTGCGCCCAAACCGGTGACGAACTCACGGAAAAACGGGCGCAAACGCTCCGGTTTGGCACCCAAACAGGAATTTTGTTAAAATCTTCACGTTTTGGTAACAGGCCATAAAGCATTTTTGAATCAGCAACCGGCGTGACCGGTATCTGGATGATGAAAAAGCGCATCCTGGCTCGCAATCCCGGTTGGCCACGCTGGAAAATGGAAATCGGCAGGAAAAGATGATGAAACTCGCGAAACTACTTGCAAGGCCAATGGCAAACCTGGCGGCATTCGCCTTAATCCTGGCGGTCGTCTCGCCGGCAGCCGCTCAGGCGCCGACCCGTATCAAGCAGAACAGTGCCTGGGGCTCGTACAGCCATCAGGGTAACAGCGGCAAGACCTGCTACATCTTGTCGATCCCGTCGCAGAAACTGCCTGCCGACAGGGATCATGGCGATGTATATTTCATGCTGGCACAGCACCCTGGCCAGAATGTCACCCTGGAGCCGCAATTCACTGTTGGCTATGCCTTCCAGGACAATTCCAAGGTGGTGCTGGACATAGACGGTCGCAAATTCTCCATGTTCACGCAGGGCAACAATGCCTGGATGGAAAATCCGGCAGAAGAGCCACTGGTGGTGGAAGCCATGCGCAAGGGCAAGGCGATGTCGCTCACCGCTGCCTCTCGGCGTGGCACCCAGACCCAATATACCTATTCGCTGTCCGGCGTTTCCGCATCACTGTCAGACATCCAGAATTGCCGCTGACAAAACGGCCTGGTTGATCCGACGCCAAAGGGGTGATTTGCTGACCAGCATGTGTTAACGCTTGCCAGATCGCCGTCCCGCCTGCCTCGGGACATGGCGGTGAAAGCTGTGCTGCCGGATTTTCAAGCCCCATGACCCAAACCGTGACGAAGTCGATCAACCTGGTTGATACTGATATTCGCGATGCGCTATCGCAGGCCTTGCCAAGGCCGGCGGCATCGCTGATCGGCTTGTCGCGCAGCGGTCTTGCTCAAGCCCTCATCACTGCAGGTGTCCCGGAAAAACAGTCCCGTATGCGTGCCTCGCAATTGTGGCACTGGCTCTATGTGCGCGGTGTTTCCGACTTTGATGCGATGAGCAACATATCGCGGGATCTGCGTGCAAGTCTTGCCGGACAGTTCTCGATTGCACGTCCCGAAATCGTCGCCGAGCAGATTTCGGAAGACGGCACCCGCAAATGGCTGATGCGGTTCCCTTCGCGCGGTGCCGGCAAGCCGGTGGAAGTTGAAACCGTCTACATTCCCGAAGAGGGAAGAGGAACATTGTGTGTTTCAAGTCAGGTCGGTTGCACGCTGACCTGCTCGTTTTGCCATACCGGGACCCAAAAACTGGTTCGCAACCTGACCTCCGAGGAAATACTCGCCCAGTTGCTGGTCGCGCGTGACCGGCTCGGGGATTTTCCCGATGCCGACACCCCACAAGGGGCGATCGTTCCAGGCGAAGGCCGCAAGGTCTCCAATGTCGTGATGATGGGCATGGGCGAACCGCTCTACAATTTCGACGCTGTCAAGGAAGCCTTGCTGATTGTAGCCGATGGCGACGGCCTTGCGCTTTCAAAACGGCGCATCACCCTGTCGACATCGGGCGTTGTTCCATTCATCCATCGCACAGGCGAGGAGATCGGTTGCGGGCTGGCGATTTCCCTTCACGCGGTGAACGATGAATTGCGCGATGAACTGGTCCCAATCAACAAGAAATATCCCTTGAAGGATCTGATCCAGGCCTGCCGCGACTATCCCGGTGCATCCAATGCGCGGCGTATCACCTTCGAATATGTAATGCTGAAGGGCGTGAATGATTCGCTTGCCGACGCCCGCGAACTGGTCCGCCTGCTCAAGGGCGTTCCCGCCAAGATCAACCTTATCCCCTTCAATCCCTGGCCGGGTTCGGGCTATGAATGCTCTGACTGGGAAAGCATCGAGAAATTTGCCGATTTCATCAATGACAATGGCTATGCATCCCCGATACGCACACCGCGCGGACGCGATATTCTTGCAGCCTGCGGCCAGTTGAAGAGCGAATCGGAACGCCTGAAGAAAACCGATCGCCTGGCACTCGAAGCCATGATGATTGCCGGACATGGCGAGTAATCCGATTGCGCTCGATTGGTCACCTGATAACGCGACTGGTTTCTGTAGCATTCGGATTTGCGGCAGCGACGCTTGCAGCCTCGATATTCCTGTCGTTGGGCATGGTGCATGATGTCCTGGCACCAGCCCTAAACGACATCACCGGAGAAACGGCTGATTCGGGATGGCTCTCCGGCCTGTTTGGGCTGATTTCCTGGCCTTGGGTTTCTGCAGCAGCCCTGTTGCCCGCCGCAATTGCCATCGCAATCACAGAGTTGATGCGCTGGCGCGGGCTGACCATCAACCTTGTAATCGGGGGCCTGGTGGGACTGTTTGCGGGCTGGACCTGGTTTGGTGCTGCAGATCCGCGAACCCTGGCCGAGGGCACGATCCTGGTTCTTGCATCTGCCGGTTTTATCGGCGGCTTTGTCTATTGGCTGATTGCAGGCAACAGGGCTGGCAACTGGCTCGCCCCGCCCCGCCAACCCTAAGCCTTGGGTGATGCAGCCATCATGTCTGCGCCGGTGAAAAATCGCCGGTTTGTGGATCCATCAGCCACAATTCGCCCGAGGAAATGTCGAACCAGCTGCCATGAACCTGCAATTGCTGGCGGTCGAGCAGGATGCGGACGCAGGGAAAGGTCTTGAGATTGGCAATCGAATTGCGGATTGCAGCTTCTTCGAGGGCGCGCTGACGCGCAATCACCGAATCGGCATCCTCGCAGCGAATATCGCGTGTTGCCGGCTCCAGCAGCGTGATCCATTTGCCGATGAAATCACCTGGAGACAGCGGCTCGCTCGTATTGCCTTCCATCTGTTCTCGAAAGGCGTTCACACCGCCACACTTGCCATGCCCCACGACCACTATGTGCTTTACCTTGAGCACCTGCACTGCAAATTCCAGCGCCGCCGATGTTCCGTGATATTCGTCATCCGGCGCATAGGGAGGCACCATATTGGCAACATTGCGCACCACGAAGACTTCGCCAGGCGCTGAATCGAATATCAGTTCCGGCGCAGCACGCGAATCGCAGCAGGCAATGATCATGACATCGGGCTTCTGGCCGGATGCCGCCAGTTTTTCATACCTGTCCCGCTCGTGACGCAGGCGGCCGTAATAGAAAGCCTTGTATCCGTCGCCCAGTTTTGCCGGGAACCCCGGCTCGACCTTGTCTCTGGCCATGGTCACCACCCCTTCAGTTGAAGCCTTTATACCGACTGCTCGCCGCTTGGCCAGTGTTTCGATCTGCCAAGCCCCGTTCTGCAAAGCAAAGTCATGCCCAGATGGCGATTGTGATACCGTTGGGATCAATCGCGGGAGGATCAGGGAACGGCCGCGCAATACCCCGCGCGATACGCGATGCAATAGCCAGACACGCACAGGCATCCAGCAGGTCATCCTGGGCAGCACCCCTTGGCGGTTTGGCGTCAAGCAGACCCTCCCAGATACCGTGGGTTTCCAGGAGCCGCATTCGTTCTTGCATTCCGTCCGGATTGACCTTTCCCTTGATCTTCTTCGGCAAGCGCATTGCCCGCTCGCCATTGAGCCTCCAAAAAGCCACTTTGGGATGTACCTCGAACAGCCTCCGGCTCAAATCCTTGGTGATCAGATCATCAATCTCGCGGATCTTCGGAAAAAGATTGAAGGCCTGTCTTGATACCTTTCGAGGAGGGTCGGAGGTTTCCAGCGACAATGCGC
>JAGRLM010000083.1 GCA_020441795.1 Nitratireductor sp. | reverse complement strand
GATCCGCCCGCGGCATAGATGTTGTCGCGCAAGCCCTTCGCCGTTCCTGGATCGAAAACGTCTCCCGTCTCCTCGATCGCCGTGAATGCGTCGGCGTCTAGCACTTCCGACCACATGTAGGAATAATAACCGGCAGAATATCCATCACCTGAAAAGACATGGGCAAAATGCGGTGTGCGGTGTCGCATCACGATCGCATCAGGCATGTGAAGCTCGGCCAGCTTGTTGCGCTCGAATTCCATCGGGTCGGAAATTTCACCCGCTGTGTGAAACGCCATGTCGACAAGGGCAGAGGCGGTAAACTCAACCGTCTGGAATCCGGAATTGAAGGTCGAGGCCGCCAATACCTTGTCAAGAAGCGCTTGCGGCATCGCTTCACCCGTCTTGAAATGCCTTGCGTATTTTTTCAGGACCTCGGGAACCGTGAGCCAGTGCTCGTAGAGTTGCGACGGCAATTCGACAAAATCGCGTGATACCGAGGTGCCGGAAACCGAGGGATAGGTGACATCTGACAGCAGGCCATGCAGCGCATGGCCGAATTCATGAAAAAGCGTCCTGGCGTCATCGAGGGAGAGCAGTGCAGGCTCGTCCTCCGCGCCACGTGCAAAGTTCATGACATTGTAGATGAAGGGGATGCGGCCGCCCTGCAACTTGTGCTGGCCCTGAAACGCGCTCATCCATGCGCCGGAGCGTTTCGAAGGTCGCGCAAAATAATCACCCATGAATATGCCTTGCAGCCCGCCTTCCCTGTTGAAGACCTCGAACACGCGAACATCAGGGTGGTATGCCTTGATATCGTTGAGCGGCTTGAACGACAATCCGAACAAACGCCCCGCTACGTCAAATGCGGCTGCAATGATCTGGTCCAGTTGCAGATAGGGCTTCAATTCTGATTCGGAGAAATCGAATTTCGAACTGCGCATCTTTTCGGAATAATACCGCCAGTCCCAGGGCTTGATTGAATGGTTGTCGCCAGCTTCCCGCGCCAGACCTTCCAGCGCAGCCTCCTCCTCACCCGCCCGCTCAACCGCCTTTTCCCATACCGGAGCCAGCAATGCATTGACCGCATCCGGGGTCTTGGCCATGGAATCGTCAAGCTTGTAGGCAGCAAAGTTTTCATAGCCGAGCAAGCGCGCCTTGCCATTGCGCAGATGAAGGATTTCACTGACCAGCGGCCGGTTGTCATTCTTGCCTTCGCCCCGTGCAATCCATGCCTTGAACGCTGTCTCTCGCAAATCCCGGCGCTCGCTGAACGCCAGGAACGGCTCGATGATTGATCGCGAAAGCGTGACAGCAAAACCCGATGATACCCCGTGTTCGCGTGCTGCCGATGCCATGGCGGATTTCAGGAAATCGGGTATGCCGGCAAGGTCACTTTCATCCAGTGCAAGGCTCCAGCCCGATTCATCGGCCAGGATATTCTGCCCGAATTGGGCACCGAGTGTTGCAAGCCTTTCATTGATTGCGGCAAGCTGTTCCTGGCCAGCATCATCCAGCAATGCGCCCGAGCGCACAAAGCCCTTCCAGTGGCGCTCCAGCACACGCATTCTTTCCAGGTCAAGGCCGGAACTCTCACGCGCCTGCCACAAGGCATCAATGCGGGCAAACAATGCCTTGTTGCGGGCAATGGCCGAATAATGCCGTGACAGCAGCGGCGCCATTTCACGCTCGAGACCGCGGATCGTGTCATTGGTATGCGCACCTGCGCGATTCCAGAACAAGGCAGATACACGCGAAAGGCTGAGCCCGGCCAGTTCCAGTGCGTCAATCGTGTTGGTGAAATCGGGCATGTCCCGATTTTCGGCAATCGCTGCGATTTCGCGATTGTGCTCAGCCATCGCAAGGTCAAAGGCCGGTTTGAAACCATCATCGGCAAGGGCGGAAAAATCCGGAAGGCCGCGCAGGCCGTTCCAATCGAAAAATGAATTTGCCGGGGTCATGACAATTACTCCGTTTGCCGCTGAAGAAAGCCTGCGGTTATTTATGGACACAATCGGGACCCGGCAAGCCATGATGGGCCAGACAAAAGCGGCATGACGCGATTGTCAGTTGGTCGGTAGTTCTCCCAGTCTTTCACGAATTGCCTCGCGCACCGATTCAAACAGCAGGGAAAAGGACTGAAATCCCTCTTCCGTTACTTCATCCGTGTCGAGCGCGCGCACCACGGTTTCAAGCAGCTTGAACATGGCGTCTCGCAATTCCCTGATATCGGCCTCGGATTGCGCAATCCGGGCCCGGTCAGCAATATCGAGCAGCACATAATTATAGCTGTCGATGCGGTTTTTCTGCGAGTTGTTGAGCCGCGAGCGCAATGCCAGCAGGCCTGAACCCATCATGGCAGCAAGCGTCACCATGAGGGCTATCGGCTCGGCATTTTCCTGCAGGAAGCTCGGGCGATCACGATTGTAATAGCGCAAGGCGCCATCATGCAGTGGCACGCTGAGCCCGGCGGAAATATTGGGCTCGGTGATTGCCGAGGCCAGCGCAAACCGGATCGTGAGATCCAGCCGGTTTTCAAACAGGATCCGCGTCAGTTCCGCAATTGCATCCGCGTCGATGGTGTCGCGCGTGACAAGGATGCGTTTGACAACACTTGACGTCATGTCGCGAGACGGGGTCGGGCCACTGCCGTCAAAGGTTCCTTGTGGAATGATGCCGGTTCCCAGAAACGGCCGCTTGATCGATATCGCTGCAGCCTGACCAACCTCGACAAACTGCAAGGGCAGCTTCTTGAGGCTCGAATCCTCGAACAGATCGAGCAGCATCCGGTCACGCAGGGAGCGCACCGTGAAAATTGCATCAAGCTCACCGGCGAGCAGGGCCTTGGCTGCATCAAGAAACGGCGAGGCAATCCATTTCACGCTTGCAGCAGGCAGATCGTAGTGATCGGCGAGTATCCAGAAGGAACGAAACTCGTCGGTACCAAAGGGCGGGATAGCCACCCTCTTCCCGATCAGCCCGGAAATGCCGTTGATGCCGGCATCCTTGCGCGCAATGATCTGGAAATAGTCGGGAAACAGGTCAGCCACCGCCCTGACATCGGATAGTACCGGAGTGTCGGAGCGAATCGTCGCAAGGTCGACCTTTTCGGCATTGAGCGCAGAGATATTGTAGCTCGAATCGCTCGTTGCCACGATCTTTAGCCGCAGGAAGGCAGAATGGCGAGCAACGACGTCAGCCACCTCACGCATCAGTTCATAGGAATCCGTACGATACGGCCCCGCACCCACCACCAGTTCCCGGATCTGTGGTTCGCGGTTGATCCAGAACCAACCGGCAACGGAAGCGACCACCAGCAAAACCGCGAATACCGCGCCGGCGACAAGGCGCTGGCGCAGCAGTTTCGAACGGGTATTGGCCCGCCTTTGCGCCGTTTCGCCCGCTAAACTGCCTGTTTCCATGACGGCGTCCCTCTTGTTCCGCCGCTTGGCGGAGTTATCAACCGCGCCGGTTACGCGCGGCCAGTGTCCGCAGCCGCAAGGCGTTCAACCGGATAAAGCCGTTGGCGTCTTTCTGGTCATAGGCCCCACGGTCATCCTCGAAGGTGACAAGTGCCTCATTATAGAGTGACTTGTCGCTTTCGCGGCCCGTGACAATGACATTCCCCTTGTAGAGCTTCAGCCTGACCTTGCCCTCAACATGGTGCTGGGAATGGTCGATCGCAGCTTGCAGCATTTCGCGTTCCGGTGAGAACCAGAAACCATTGTAGATCAATTCCGCATAACGCGGCATCAACTCATCCTTGAGATGACCGGCACCACGATCAAGCGTGATCGATTCCATTGCGCGATGCGCAACCAGCAGGATGGTACCGCCTGGCGTTTCATAGACACCGCGGGATTTCATACCGACGAAGCGGTTTTCCACGAGGTCCAGCCGGCCAATTCCATTGTCGCGGCCAAGATCATTGAGCCGGGCAAACAATGTTGCAGGCGACATGCGTTCACCATCAAGGGCAATGGCATCGCCCTTCGAGAATTCGATCTCGATTTCGGTGACGGCATCGGGCGCATCCATGGGCGAAACGGTACGCTGATAGACATAATGCGGCGGCTCATCCCACGGGTCTTCCAGCACCTTGCCTTCGGATGACGAGTGCAGGAGATTGGCGTCGACCGAAAACGGTGCTTCGCCGCGCTTGTCCTTGGGGACGGGGATCTGGTGCTTTTCAGCAAAATCGATGAGATCGGTACGTGACTTGAACGTCCATTCACGCCATGGCGCAATGATCTTGATGTCGGGATTGAGCGCCAGCGCTGACAGTTCGAAACGAACCTGGTCATTGCCCTTGCCGGTCGCGCCATGGGCAATCGCGTCAGCGCCCGTCTCGGCGGCAATTTCGACAAGGCGCTTCGAGATCAGCGGCCGCGCAATCGAGGTTCCAAGCAAATAGACGCCTTCATATACGGCGTTCGCCCTGAACATGGGATAGACGAAATCGGAAATGAACTCCTCCCGCAAATCCTCGATATAGATCTCGCGGATGCCCATCATCTCGGCCTTGCGGCGCGCCGGTTCGAGCTCTTCGCCCTGACCGAGATCGGCCGTGAAGGTAACGACCTCCGCGCCATATTCGGTCTGGAGCCATTTCAGGATGATGGAAGTATCAAGGCCGCCTGAATAGGCCAGTACGACTTTCTTGACGCCATTGTGTTTGATGGTCATTGCGGTTTCCGTTCTGCAGGAAATTTTTGCGCAATTTAGCGACAATGCCACCCCGCGCAAGGGTTGCGCATTGAAAAGACCATCGAATTCAGCAATTGTCGCAGCCTGGGCTTTGATTATCACGAAAAGACAGTGGTCGGGCCGACAAGGTCGCTATTCTGATGACGGGTGGCCTGCCGGTAGAATACGTCATCGCATCCAGCCGTTCGGGAAATCGATGGATTTTCTTCCTGCCGCTCCGGTCCTTCTTGCCTATGTGGCAAGCGTCATGGTTCTCAATTACACGCCGGGACCGGACATGACCTATTTCATCGGCAGGACCCTTTCACAGGGCAGATGGTCGGGTTTTGCAGCATTGCTGGGCACATCGAGCGGCATCATCATTCACACTTTGCTCGTGGCATTTGGCCTTTCAGCTCTGATGGCCGCCTCACCGCGATTGTTCCTTGTGCTCAAGACCGCAGGCGCACTTTACCTGGCATGGCTGGCTATCCAGGCGATCCGGCGCGGATCGGTCTTCAAACTGGCCAACAATGGCGTACCGCAACTATCGCTGTTTGCCAGTTGGTGGAACGGATTGGCAATCAATGTCCTCAATCCCAAGATTGTGCTGTTTTTCCTGACTTTCCTGCCGCAATTTGTCAGTCCGAGCGACCCTCACGCCACGGGAAAACTGGTATTTCTGGGCCTTGTCTTTTCCATCGTGGGTGTGCTGACAATGATCCCGCTGCTATTCGTCGCCTCGGCATTTGCAACCCGGATGCGCACCAGCCCACGCCTGCTAAGGGCAATGGACTGGATACTCGCAACCATATTGGGTGCATTTGCGATCCGTCTGTTGATATCGGTCAGAAACTGATCTTTGGCGCAAGTTGGCTGATCCGCTGACATAGCAATGGTTGACCATGCGTAAAGCCTGTCCTAGAAGGGCCTCGGCTTTGTTGACAGCCATGGGGCAGACAGGATGAACATCACTCGAAATTCATTGTTGGTGCGGCTTGCGGGTCTTTCGCTGGTAGCGGGAATCTATGCGGCCTCTGCCACGATTTCGGCATCCCAGTCGGGACTGCCAGAACCCGTCGACACCTGGTATGAGGCGCTGGAATCGGCAGACCATGAAACCTTTGACCAGATCATCGCGGAAGCCGCGTCGATCGATCTCAGATTTCTCGATATTGTCCAGACCAAGGACGAATACATCGAGTCGCTCGACAACTGGGAAGAGATCGCCGACAGCGTTTCGATCAGGACGAAACTCATCTCCGCGACCGCAGACAGCGCCACCGTCGAGGTATGTTACCATTTCCCCGACAATGAGCGACTGAACGTCGAGAGCTTCGTCTTTTCCGATGGATTGATCCGCTCCTCCGTGCAGGAACTCAAGGCTGAGACCTGCGACGGATTTTGAGCGGTTTCAGGCGGTTCTGACGGCCTACTGATCTATCTGAGAACCGATAAAGGCAATTGCCTTCTGGTACACGCCTGCCTTGTTCCAGCCCTGGATCGCCTTGAAATTGGGTTCTCCCGGCTGATAACCGGCACCTGCCTTCCAGCCATAGGCCTTCAGGTAATTCGCGGTCGAGGAAAGCGCATCAGCGCGTGATGAAACCATGTCCACCTTGCCATTGCCGTCTCCATCAGCACCATACTTCACGTAATTGGCTGGCAGGAACTGCATCTGGCCGATCTCACCATGGGCAGCACCCTTCATCTGGCCCAGTGACAATTGTCCGGACTGCAATATCTTCAAGGCTGCCGTCAGTTGTTCCTCAAAGAATTCACCACGCCTGCAATCATAGGCAAGCGTAGCCAATGGGCCGAATACCGGGATGTCCCCGGTGAATCCGCCAAATCCTGTTTCCATTCCCCAGATTGCCAGAAGCGGTCCTGCCGGCACGCCAAACCTGGCCTCGATCTTGCGAAAAAGATCGGCATTCTGCTTCTTCAGCGAGCGTCCCTTGGAGATGATCGTATTGGCGCCACGCTTTTGCAGGAACTGCTCATAAGACAGCTTGAAGCTCTTCTGGTTTCGGTCATAGGCAATGGTCTTCGTGGCATAGGACACATTACCGAGCGCCGCATCAAGTGTGCGTTGGCTGATGCCTGCCGCGGCTGCCTCTTTGCGGTATTCCGCAACCCAGGCAGAAAATCCCGAGGAATCATTACCGCATTTCTTGGCAAGTGCAGTGCCATTTCCGGCAAGCAGCAGCCCAGTCGCGAGAGTTACAAGCAGCAATCCAGATTTCATGTGCGAATCCCTTTCGTGAGAATGCGCGCATATTGCCAGCAAACCGGGACAAATTCATGTGTGCACGCAAAAAATTTAGCGATCATTCGAAACCTGACCGAACAAACCAGAAGGGCTGCCTGCTTTCCCGGCAGGCAGCCCTTGCAGAATACGGATTTTGGTCAGGTCTCATGCCGCCTTGCGGTCTTTCAACAGGCCCCTATTGAGCAGCAGCTCGGCGATCTGGATGGTGTTGAGCG
>JAGRLM010000007.1 GCA_020441795.1 Nitratireductor sp. | reverse complement strand
GGCCCTTCGGGCCCAGCGTCACCTTCACGGCGTTGGCGAGAATGTCGACGCCGCGCAGCATGCGGTCGCGCGCATCAAGGCCAAATTTCACTTCTTTCGCAGCCATTTTCAGCTCCTGTTATCGGGTTCGCAAATCGAACCCGTCTTCGGTATCGGGATGGGGGAATTGTCGGGATTAACCGATGATGCCCATGATGTCGGATTCTTTCATGATCAGCAGGTCTTCGCCGTTGAGCTTGACTTCGGTGCCTGACCATTTGCCGAACAGGACGCGGTCGCCCGCCTTGACATCCAGCGGAACCAGCTTGCCTGCCTCATCGCGGGCACCCGGGCCGGTCGCGATGACTTCGCCTTCCGACGGCTTTTCCTTCGCGGTGTCTGGAATGATGATGCCACCAGCAGTCTTTTCCTCGGAATCGACGCGGCGAACCACCACACGGTCATGCAGTGGACGGAACTTCGTTTTGGCCATGATTTCTACCCATGTCTGAAAGTGCCATCGGCCCCGCACGATACGAGGCCGGATTAGTTGTTAGCACTCGCTTGAATAGAGTGCTAATCACGCCGCTCACATAAGAGCCGGGCGTAGGCTTGTCAATATTTTGCCGGAATTTTTGATGCCAGGAACGCAAAATCAGTGATTCTCGTCGGATTCGGATCCACTAAGGATGAATTTCGTCCCGATCAGTGCGGCTTGCCCGGCTAGCGGCCCGTACGTTAAGCCAGTACCTTCAGCCTGACAGTTTGCCAGTGGCTGGATCGAGCAGAACGTTCCCTCAGGCCTTGGCGGCACTGGGACTGTCATCCCGGAGCCGTTTTGGAGCGCTGAACAGCCCGCCTTGTGCCAACAGGATGTCATTGTCGATCAGCGCCATAACCTGCATTTCCGTGTCGACATTGGTTGCCACGATTTCAATTCCCAGCCGTGGTGGCACCGCGGCACCTGTTCTGCCACCCGCCTTACGACCGGTTTCCAGCCGCGTTACGGCATCCCGCCATGCTTCGCTTTCGCTGGTCAGCAATTCCGCATCAATCATGACAAGGTCGAACAGGCCACTTTCCATGGCCTGGGCCATTTGCTGCGGATTGGGGCAATTGGCGATTGCGAGCCGATAGCCGTCTTCTGCAAGGGAATGCAATCGTGCAACGCCCGCATCATCGAGGCTGCGCAAATGGCGCCATTCGATCAACGGCTTGATCAGGCGAGGGCCAGGGGCGGCACCCATGAGAGTAACCTTGCACGCATCAAAGGACGCGGCATCTCGAATGGTCGCCAGGTCCATCCGCCACAACAAGGTGCAGCCACGATCTTCGCGGTCAAGCCTGCGCGCCAGTGTCGATGCCCTGACCAGCATCAGATGGTCAATTTGTCCGGCATGCGAACTGTAGCCCTGCAACTGTCCCGAAACCTGTCTCGAGCCATTCCGTTCGCCAGCTTCAGCCTTGCTGCCGGTGGTCCTGCCGCCCGATGGCTGTGCTCCCTCGACATGCGGTACTGCCTCCAGAAGCCGTGTCTTGCGCCCGGGCAAGGTTATCACCGGCTGGAACCAGGCATCCACTTGCCCTTTTTCCAACGCGTCAGCCAGTCGCTGTTGCGTCAGGCGGATCTTGCGCGCGCTGCTGCCGATTGGCGTGGCAATCGCTGGCACATTTGTCTCGCCATGTTGGGTTTCGCCCGCCTCGCGTCCCCGATTGGCCGGGTCAAAACGAATGACATTGTTTGCTGGCGCGCTCTGCGAACCGGCATCGCCTTGACTGGCACTGGCGAGAAATTCGGTGTTATCACCATATTCCCTTTCCACCGTAAGCGCTCGCAGGTTGGTCGCAGCGTTTTCATCAGAAACAACGGATTGCTGCTCGCCATGCTGTCGCGCTGTTTGCGCCAGATTGCCGACAGCAATTTCCAGTGCGGCCAATCTGCGCGCGATATCCGCCTCGTAAATTCCCATTCCCTTTTGCAGTCTGGAAGCCACGTGCCAATATCGTGCAAAGACGAGATTGGCTGCAACCACCATGAGCAAGCAGGCAATGACGGCTCCGGCAAGCACGGCTTCGAGCACAGTGGTCTTGAGCAGCGCCCCGCCAAGGCTATGCAGCGCGTATCCCGACACTGCCCCGGCGAGCAAGGCCACAAGCGGAACAGCGAGATATCGGGCCATAAGGTGCTCCTCAAATTTCGGCATCAACCAGGGCGATCAGGTCACTATGCTGAACAAAGCATTAAATTGAAAGTGCGACCGCGTTCCATGGTAAGCGAACATGCTTAAGCGGGGCGACTTTGGCGAAGTCGCTTGACCGCAATGCCCGGCTTTGCCAAAACCTGCCGGTCTTTTTCATTCCATGCCTGTCATTGGCAGGCCGGATGCCCATCAGGAAGCAGCAAATGCAAACGAAACCGGTTCGCGTATCGGGCCTCAATGAGCTTGCGGGCAATTATGATGCCGTTTTGTGTGATGTGTGGGGAGTGCTGCACAACGGCGTTGCCGCGTGGCCGGAGGCTGTTGCTGCCTTGGCCGAGTTTCGTCTGGGTGGTGGCACCGTGATCATGATTACCAATGCGCCGCGCCCTCGCGGACCGGTAATGACACAACTGGAATCCCTTGGCGTTCC
>JAGRLM010000082.1 GCA_020441795.1 Nitratireductor sp. | reverse complement strand
CGCGGATGCCGTAATAGACATAGCGACCGGAATAATCATCAGACGAAAAGGCCTGCGTCTGGCTGGTCTTCGTATTGTTGGAGCCGGTCAGGTCGGCCGAACCGCCGAGTGTCTCAGGCAATGCACCATTGATCACTTCAAGGGCGTTTTCCGAGGACTTGCGGGTTGCAAGTGTTGGCTTGTCCGCTGCCAGCTTCTTCTTGTAGGCGCTCATGGCTTCGGCAAAGGCGGCTGGCATGTCTCCACGCATGCGGCGCTCGAATTCACCGCGTGTTTCGGGATCAAGTGCCTGGAAGCGCTTTTCCCATTCCTTGTATTTCTGGCCCGAGCGCAATCCTGCGATGCGCCAGGCATCCAGCGTCTCGGCAGGAACCTTGAACGGCTCACATTCCCAGCCCAGCTGCTTGCGCATCCCCTTGAGTTCTTCCGCACCCAGTGGCGATCCGTGAACCTTGGATGTTCCAGCCTTGGTTGGCGCGCCAAAACCGATCGTGGTGCGGCATGCAACCAGCACCGGCTTGTCTGATTCCTGCGCCTTGGTCAGAGCCGCTGCAATTTCATCCTGCTTTTGGCCATCGACACAGATCGTGGTCCAGCCCGATGCCTTGAAGCGCGCTACCTGGTCGGTGGAATCCGAAAGCGAAACCGCGCCGTCGATGGTGATGCGGTTGTCGTCCCAAAGAACCACCAGCTTGTTCAGCTTGAGGTGTCCGGCAAGCGCAATTGCTTCCTGGGAAATTCCTTCCATCAGGCAACCATCGCCAACCAGGCACCAGGTGCGGTGGTCGATAATGTCATCGCCGAATTCCGCATTCAGCTTGCGCTCGGCAATCGCCATGCCCACTGCATTTGCAATGCCCTGGCCAAGTGGCCCGGTGGTGGTTTCAATGCCGGCGGCGTGGCCATATTCGGGATGACCGGCTGTTTTTGATCCCATCTGACGGAAATTCTTGATTTCCTTGATGTCGATATCTTCGTAGCCCAGAAGGTAAAGCACCGAATAGAGCAGCATCGAGCCGTGGCCTGCCGACAGCACGAAACGGTCGCGGTCCGGCCAGCTGGGGTGCTTGGGGTGGAATTCCATGAAGCGGGTAAACAGCACTGTCGCAATGTCTGCTGCGCCCATGGGAAGGCCCGGATGTCCGGAATTCGCCTTTTCCACCGCGTCAGCTGAGAGGAAACGGATGGCGTTTGCCATCTCGGCATGTTTTACGGCTTGCGTCATAGGATATCGCCCGAAGTGATGTTTTCCAGTTGCGTGCGGAATATGGCTTGTTGACCAGCACGAATCGCTTTGCGTGGGTGTTCAGGTATGGCTTGCAAGGTTGATGAGACCCGTCCCTGTTTCCGGCGCGGCACTCTTAGCAGGTGGCACGGTTGAGTCAATCTTTGTGGTGAGCGGGTATCAACCAATCGAAGGACTATAAGTGCCGCGGTGCTCGCAGCGGGAATGGCTTGCAGGCATCCGGGCCTGATGGCGCCGAAAAACCACAGAGCGTCAAAAAACAGTGAACAGTGTCATGTAATTGACGAAAAATCGGGACGCATTGTTGACGGTCATTTCGTGCAAGTTCTAATGTTTTACCTGTAACTGCTTGCAAGGATGGCGAATCAGGCAGTTTTGCAATGCAGCACATACCCGGATCTCGGATATGGTAGGCAGTTGCGCACGGGATATCCGGACGGGGGACCGGCAAGAGGGACGGTTGGCGAACGCGTGTTTTGCGTTGCTGGCCACGGGAAATCGCGGCAGCAAAGACCGCAGCGGGCAAAGCTGGTATGAGTGTTTCCTCCGGAACCACATCGACGCAGAATGAAAAAGGCAACGGCTCGGGTGAGCTCGCAGCCGCGTTGACCCGTCTCAACAAGTCGCTTGCGGCGTTGGAATCGGCTGTGGATGCACGGCTGGACCGGGAAGTGGTGTTGGGTGATGCCGAAGCTGAAGTTCAGCGCATTGGCGCGGACAGGGCAAGGCTCGCCGAATCGCTTGACAATTCGGAAGCGCGGGCCAAGCGCCTGGAAAACACCAATCGTGAAGTCTCAAGACGGCTGGTCGATGCCATGGAGGCTATCCGCAGCGTGCTTGACCGCCGAGCCAATGCGGAACACGGCTGATGGCTCTGCTTGCAGCAACAATTTTGAAGGTGGATGACCCGTGCCCCAGGTAACCGTAACCATCAATGGCAAGACCTATCGCATGGCCTGTGACGAGGGGCAGGAGGGGCATCTGCAATTCCTCGCCGAAACCTTTGACAGCTATGTCGGGCAACTCAAGGGCGCATTTGGCGAAATCGGCGATCAGCGACTGACGGTAATGGCTGGAGTCATGGTCACGGATGAGCTGGTGGAGATGCGTCGCAAGATCAAGAGCATGGAGGCCGACATCGCCACCTTGCGTGCAAGCCGCGACCAGGTGATCGATCACGCGAGCAGCAGCGAAAGCGAACTTGCCCGTCAGGTCCTGCAGGCTGCGGAAAAAATCGAGACGATCAGCGCCAAATTGAACGGTCCGCGCAGCGTTTGAACGCAAATGATCGCCTTGGCGACGAAATTGCTGCCTGTACGAAGAAACTTGTGGCGGTTGGGTGATGGCGGCTCTATATCTCGTTCAGGCGGGCTGCGTGGTGCGTTGGATATACTAATCCCCGGGGCCTTAACGATCCAAAAGGGAGCTGTCCCTGTGTGTGCCCGTGGGCACGTGCAAAACGGCGCCCACCTACTTAGTAGGTTCCCGGGATCGTAAACATCTGACGGCCAAGGTGGCTCGCCGCCTTTCCCCGAACCCGCCAGGGACACTGATCCCGATCCATTACCCGTTATCGGAGCGAGGCCATGGGCAGCAAGGAGCTGAAGGCGGAATTGCGCAAGCAAGCGCTTGCAAGGCGAGACGCCATCGACCCTGTATCCAGAATTGAAATGAGCCTTGCTGTTGCTGAATTCGCAGCGCCGCATATCATTTTCGAGCCGGGAACTATCATTGCCGGTTTTCTGCCGATCCGTTCCGAGATTGACCTGCGCCCGCTGATGGACATTTTGCGCCAGAGGGGCGCTCGCCTTTGCCTGCCTGTGGTCATGGACAAGACGACGATTGTCTTTCGTGAACTCGTGCGCGGCGCAGCACTTGTCGATACCGGCTTCGGGACGTCGGGACCGGGGCCTGATGCCACTGTTCTTGATCCGCAAATATTGTTGATGCCGCTTTCCGTCTATGATGGCCAGGGCAACCGGATCGGCTATGGCGCGGGCCATTATGACCGCGCGATCAGGCGGCTTTTGGCGAAGGACATACAGCCGCAACGCATCGGATTTGCATTTTCCGTGCAGGAAGTGGACGATGTTCCCTTCGAAGACCATGACGTACCGCTTGATGCCATCGTCACGGAAAAGGGGTTTCACCGTTTCAGGGCCGGCGGAAAGGCGTGATGATGCGATTGTTGTTTCTGGGAGACATGGTTGGCAAGAGCGGTCGGGAGGCGGTCTACAAGCAGCTTCCCGGCTTGATTGACCGGTGGAAACTCGATTTTGTCATCGTCAATGGCGAAAATGCGGCCGGTGGTTTCGGGATCACCGAATCGATCCTTCAGGAAACGCTGGATGCTGGCGCCGATGTGATGACCACCGGCAACCATGTATGGGACCAGCGCGAGGCACTGGTGTTTGCTGACCGGCAGGACAGGTTCCTGCGCCCGGCCAATTTTCCGAAAGGCGCGCCGGGGCGTGGAGCCAATGTCTATGAGGCGCGCAATGGTGCGCGTGTGATGGTCGCCAACATCATGGGCAATGTGTTCATGCATCCCGAACTGGATGACCCGTTCCGCTGCGGCGAGCAGTTGCTGGAAAGTTCGATGCTTGGGCGCGATGTCGATGTGATCTTCATCGATTTTCATGCCGAGGCTACTTCTGAGAAAATCTGCTTCGGGCATTTTGTCGATGGCAGGGCGAGTGCTGTTGTTGGAACGCATACCCATTGCCCGACGGCTGATCACCAGATCCTGACCGGCGGCACTGCCTATATGTCGGATGCCGGAATGTGCGGAGATTATGATTCCTCGCTTGGCATGGACAAGGAGGAGCCGCTCAACCGCTTCCTGACGAAAATTCCCAAGGGCAGGTTTGAAGCCGCCAATGGCGAAGCAACGCTTTGTGGGGTCGGTATCGAGATCGATCTGTCAACGGGCCTTGCAACCCGCATTGCGCCATTGCGGATGGGTCCAAGGCTTGAGAATGTCCTGCCCTGGTAGGGTCAGCGCTTGCGTCTGACCGGCAATGCGTGGTGCCAGGCGGTTTCCAGTGCTGTGGCGAGTTCCTCGCCCGATATTTCGCCAAGATCAACTGTCGTCCAGCCTTGTGCGCCCCAGCCACCGGCCACCGGAGCGTAGGCTGTTGCGTTCATCATGCAATGAAATTCCTGCTCGTCTGGTGTTAGTTTCAGATTTGCTGATTTCCCGTCCGCAGCAAGGGTTGCGAAAGTTCGCTTCACCTTGAAGGCGGTGCGGTCGAAATGCGGAGCGCTGACGGTACCTTCCAGTGTCATTGCGATTTCGGCAAAGCTTTGCGGGGATACCATGTCAATATGCCCTGAATATCCTTGACGGCGAGCGCTCGAAAACCGCATCGGGCACAAAGAAATCACCGGCAAGCTGCGTCGCGCCTTCATGCTGGTAAGGCGTGAAGTCACTGATCCCTGCCTCGCGCAGCACTTCCTCGTCGATGAAGAAATTGCCGGTGGTGGTTTTCGCGTCCCGCAAGAGAATAGCATGGGCAGCATCTGCCATGATGGTCGGAAGGCGGCTCATCATGGCCATCTGGTCACCGCCCAGCACATTGCGCACGGCAGCGGTGTCAATTGCGGTGATCGGCCACAGCGCATTGACGCCAATCCCGTCCTTCCTGAATTCCTCGGCCATTCCGAGCACACACATCGACATTCCGTATTTTGCCATGGTGTAGGCGGTGTGGCGGGCAAACCATTTGGCACTCATGTCGAGCGGTGGCGAGATATTGAGGATATGCGGATTGGCTGCCTTCTTGAGATGGGGAACGGTTTTCTGGGACACCAGGAAAGTGCCGCGCGTGTTGATCTGGTGCATCAGATCATAGCGCTTCATGTCGGTGGCGAGAGTCCCGGTGAGTTGGATGGCCGAGGCATTGTTGATTGCAATGTCGATGCCGCCAAAGGCTTCGACGGTTCTGGCAACTGCAGCTTCAACCTGGTCCTCGAAGCGGATATCGCATTGCAGGGGAAGCGCCTTGCCGCCAGCGGCCTCGATCTCGGCAGCAGCCGTGTGGATCGTTCCCGCCAGTTTGGAATGTGCCTCGACGGTCTTGGCGGCAATGGCGATGTTGGCGCCATCGCGTGCCGCGCGCAATGCGATTGCAAGGCCGATGCCGCGGCTGCCGCCCGACATGAAAATGGCTTTTCCCTCAAGCGACATTGCTCTTCTCCCTGAATGTTGTCCGGTGAAATCCGGTAAATCCTAAAGTTTTGCTATCCGCTCGACCAGCAATTCGTAAAAGCCGTCGGAATCGATATCGCGCATGACAAGGGCATTGGGCTCACGGTTGGTGACGTGCCACCAGTCGACCACCGTCATGCCCTTGGTCAGTTCCGACATTGTCTCAATGCAGACATTGCATTGCTTGCCGAAAAACAGTTCGGGTTTCAGCAGCCAGGCAATGACACAAGGATCATGCAACGGGCCGCCATCCGTACCATATTTGCGCTCATCAAACCGCTCGAAGAAGTCGAGCAATTGCGCGGTGGCAATGCCTGCTGCTGTTCCAAGCGCGCGAAACCGCGCAACACGATCGCGTTTGGTCAGCGCCTTGTGGGTCACGTCCAATGGCATCATGACAATGGGAATGCCGCTTTCAAACACCCGTTTGGCAGCATGCGGATCAACATAGATGTTGAATTCGGCGGCCGGGGTGGCGTTGCCGCCCTCGAAAAAGCCCCCGCCCATCAGCACTATTTCACGCAAGCGGGTCGCCAGTTGCGGTTCGCGCATCAGGGCAAGCGCTGCGTTTGTCTGCGGGCCGAGCAGACAAAGGGTTATTTGTCCCGGTTCATGCGCCATGACGGTGTCGATAATGAAGTCCACAGCATGTTCGTCCTGCAGTGGCATTTGCGGCTCGGGGAGGTCGGGGCCATCGAGCCCTGTCTTGCCATGCACATATTCAGCCGTCACCAAGGTTCGCAGCAGGGGACGGTCAGCACCGGCGAAGACCTTGATATCGGGCCGGCCAGCGAGTTCACAGGTCTTGCGGACATTCTTCTGCGTCAGCGCCAATGGCACATTGCCGGCGACAGCGGTGATACCGACCACTTCAATTTCCGGGCTCGCCAGTGCCAACAGGATGGCGACGGCGTCATCCTGCCCGGGATCAGTGTCGATGATGATCTTGCGTGCTGTTGTCATTTCCCTGCCCCCGGCATCGGCAAGCCATGTTTCGCCGACCATGCCTGCATCAGCGCATCATAATTTTCCGGCTGGCCATCATATTCCAGCAGACCCGGTGCAATGACAGTGCCTTTCTGTCGCGATGCGAGCCAGATATGCCCTGCCGGTTCCAACTCGGCGATGCAATCCAGCGTTCCACCCTTGACGTTCATCATCGCGCCAGCCGGATCCGCCTTGTACTGGGCGCGCTGGTGAAACAGGCGCGAACCGCATTGGGGGCAAAATTGTGCCAGCATGGTATTGCCTGACGCTGTCGGGCGCGACCATTCAGCCAATTGGCCTGAAACACTGAGCGAACTGGCCTTGATCCTCAAAGACAGCCCGTAAACGCTGGATGACTGTTTCTGGCATTCGCTGCAATGACAGCCGTAGAGTGTCAGCGGATAGGCGTTGATCTGGTAGCGGACCTGGCCGCATTGGCAGCCACCATGCCATGGCAGGAGTGGAAGCGGAGATAAGTCGGATTTGTCTTCATTGGCACTCACGGAAAACTCCAGTCTGGACTAGCTTTGCCAGCTTTGGCTATAAGCGGCGAAATTTCAATTCGTAAATACGGGTAGTCGCTATGGCGGGTCATTCAAAATTCAAGAACATCATGCACAAGAAGGGCAGGGCCGATGCTGCGCGCTCGAAACTGTTTTCGCGGCTTTCCAAGGAAATAACCGTTGCGGTGAAGATGGGTGGCGGAACGACTGACCCCGGGATGAATCCGCGCCTGCGGCTCGCTGTACAAAACGCCAAGGGGCAATCCATGCCCAAGGACAATATCCAGCGTGCAATAAACAAGGGTGCTGGCGGTGACGGCGAGGACTACAAGGAAATCCGCTATGAAGGCTATGGTCCGGGCGGGGTTGCCGTCATTGTGGAAGCGCTGACCGACAATCTCAACCGTTCGGCCGCCAATATCCGTGCGGCTTTCACCAAATATGGCGGCTCGATGGGCGAAACGGGTTCGGTTTCCTTCATGTTCGACCGGGTTGGCGAGATCGTCTACAAGCCGGAAGCGGGCGATGCTGACGCAATGATGGAAGCGGCAATCGATGCTGGCGCACAGGATGTATCCAGCGACGAGGAAGGCCATACCATCATTTGTGCCTTCGAGGATATCGGTCCGGTATCCAGTGCGCTTGAAGCAGCCCTGGGCGAGGCAGAGTCGGTCAATATCATCTGGAAACCGCAAAACCTGACGCCGGTTGACGAAGACAAGGCGACAACCCTGATGAAGATGCTTGACGTTCTCGACGACGATGATGACGTGCAGAATGTCTATTCGAACGAGGATATTCCAGAAGCAATGATGGAAAAGCTGTCGGCCTGACCGTATACAGTGCGGATGCGACAGGCTGTTCGAATCATCGGCATTGATCCCGGTCTCCAGCGAACCGGCTGGGGGATCATTGAAAGTCTGGGAAATTCGCTCGTCTTCATTGCAGCAGGGACCGTTCGCTCGGACCCTAAGGCGGAACTTGCCAGCCGGCTTTGCCAGTTGCATGACGGGCTGAGTGATGTCCTGCACTTGCACATGCCGCTGGAAGCAGCTGTGGAAAACACCTTCGTCAACAAGGATGCGGCAGCGACGCTGAAGCTAGGCCAGGCGCGCGGCATCGCCATGCTGGTGCCTGCACGGGCAGGGTTGCCGGTTGCGGAGTATGCGCCCAATGCCGTCAAGAAATCCGTTATTGGCGTTGGCCATGGCGACAAGGTGCAAATCAAGCTGATGGTTCGCACGCTTTTGCCAAAAGCGGTGTTCGACAGCGACGACGCCGCGGACGCGCTGGCCATCGCGATTTGCCATGCGCATCATCGCGGGGCGCGCCAGCTAGCAGCGAGAATCGCCGCACAATGAGTATGGCGCATATCCCCTATGACGGTTCGCATCCGCTGTTTCGCATCGGGCTCGCGCCACTGGAGCTTGCAAACTGGATCGAGGTCGATGGCAATCTCGCCGGCTATCTTGACGAAAAGGATAGGCTCAATCGCGAAATGCCCGAAAAGGTGTTCGCCGCCGAAACCGGCACGCTAGATGCACAGCAGGAAGTGCTGGACCTGATCGCCAATCATGTCTGCGAGCGCTTTCCGCATACATACCAGCGCCATGGCAAGCAAATCCGGATAGCAGGAAGAGGTCGGGAAATTGACTTGGCAAATAGTGGTGTGCCACCTTTGCGCATCGCGGCAAGCCTGGTGCAGGAAGACCTCGTGCTGATGCGCAAGGGTGAGAAGGGATGGCGGCTCGCTGCGGCATCGCTGTGTTTCCCCTCGTCGTGGCGATTGTCGGAGAAATTCGGGCTTGCCCTTGCCGACGTGCATGGGCCGGTTCCCGATTTCGGTCGTGGTAGCCGCAACGCGATGATGATCGACCGGATTTTCGACAATCTGCAAGTTGAACTGCCGGTTTGGCGGATGAACTGGTCGTTATACAGCGATGACGCGCTCTATCATGCCGACCGTTCGGGCGAGCATATCCGGCGGCTCGGCAAGGACGGCAGGGCCGAAATCTCCTTCATTCGTGTCGAATACCAGACCCTGCGAAAACTGCCGAAATCAGGCGATATCCTTTTCACGATCCGCATCCATGTTGATCCGCTCGCCGTGCTTGACCGGCATCCTGACAAGCAGCGCATTGCTGCCGGTTTCATTCATTCGCTGATGTTGCTGGATGCGGCACAGCTTGCCTACAAGGGACTTGCAGGCGCTCGCGAAAGCCTTGTGTCGCGGTTGCGCGAGATTGAATGTTCTTGACTTGTTCCTGCACTGGCGGCACAAGTTCCCAGAGGGTGTAACAGGGTCGGGTCACAATGATCGGCAAATTGCGCGGAGTGCTGGACAGTGTCGGGGAAGACCACGCCATCATCGATGTGCACGGGGTCGGTTATCTGGTGCATTGCTCGTCGCGAACGCTCGGCAAGCTGCCCAGTGCTGGCGAGGCGGTGACGCTTTGGATCGAGACGCATGTGCGCGAGGACATGATCCGGCTTTACGGCTTCATGAGCGAGTTGGAGCGCGACTGGTTCAAACTGTTGCAGAGTGTTCAGGGCGTGGGTTCGAAGGTGGCGCTCGCGGTGCAGTCAACGCTTGCGCCCGGCGAACTGGCATCTGCAATCGCCTTGCAGGACAAGGGCATGGTTGCGCGGGCTCCCGGCGTTGGCCCGAAAGTGGCGCAGCGTATTGTCAGCGAGTTGCGCGACAAGGCACCGGCATTTTCAGGCGCTTCCGCAGCAGAGATCGGCTTGCAGCAGGAAATTGGTGCGGGTGTTGCCTCGTCCGCCGTCAGTGACGCGGTTTCGGCGCTGACCAATCTTGGCTATTCGGCGCAACAGGCATCGGCGGCAATTTCAAAAGCCTTGCCCAAGGCGGGGGAGGATGCCGATTCGGCGAAACTCATCCGCTTCGGCCTGAAGGAGCTGGCGGGGTGAGTGCCTTGGCAGGCCTGGAACCTTCGCGACTGGAAACTTCGCGCCTGGAAATTTCGCGCATGGAACGTCCGGCATGATCGAGGCGTGGACAGGACGAAGCGAGGGAAAGTGGATTGACGGTGGCACCGCGCGCATTTTAATCGTGCTGGTATTTGTGGTTCTGGGTCCGCCCGTCGGCATGTTCTGGTATGTTCTTGGAAGCCTTGTTGCCGAAACTGGAATGGAGCAGGCGCAGGGAATGGCCGTGCTGGCGGTTGGCGCAACGCTAAGCCTGTTCTTCTTTTCATGGTTCTTTGCAGTTGTTCCGGCGTTTCTTGCCGGTATGACGGTCGCGATTGCCGCACCACGTTTATGGCTGGGGCTTCTGGCTTCGATCGCTACGCCTGCATTGGTCTATGCAGTCGCCAATCTCGCCAATATCAGTTTCACCGGCATGGCCCTCGTGGTGTTTGACAGTCATGTGCTGGCAATGCCGCTCGCCGGTATCGCGGCAGCACTGACTTGCTGGTTGCTCACGATACCTTTACAGCGAAGAGCATGAGTGACGATCGCATCATATCGCCGGAAAAGCGCGGGGAGGACATCGACACCTCGCTTCGCCCACAGACGCTGGACGAATTTGTCGGCCAGGCACAGGCGCGCGCCAATCTCAAGGTCTTCATCGAGGCAGCCAAGAAGCGTGGCGAGGCGCTTGACCATGTGCTGTTTGTTGGCCCGCCGGGCCTTGGCAAGACGACGCTGGCGCA
>JAGRLM010000081.1:1812-8992 GCA_020441795.1 Nitratireductor sp. | reverse complement strand
CCAAGTCGGGCATCATGGTCGGCCTTGGGGAAAACCGCAATGAAGTACTGCAATTGATGGACGACTTGCGCTCCGCCGATGTCGACTTCCTGACCATCGGACAGTATCTGCAGCCGACACGGAAACACCATCCGGTCAAGGCGTTCGTGACGCCCGATGAATTCAACGCCTATGAAAAGGTTGCCTATACCAAGGGCTTCTTGCTCGTCTCGTCCAGCCCGCTGACGCGCTCTTCGCATCATGCAGGAGAAGATTTTGCGAGGCTACAGGCTGCCCGCCAGTCCTCCCACGCCAGGGGCTGAACCCGGTCGTGCCAAGATTTTCGAAGATCCATCCTGTACCCTACAGCGCGCGCCAGATGTTCGATCTGGTTGCGGATGTGGAGAAGTATCCGCAATTCCTGCCGCTTTGTGAAAGCCTGAACATTCGTTCCCGCAGGGCCAAGGGTGACAGGACCCTGCTCGTTGCCGATATGGGGGTTGGTTACAAGGCGATCCGCGAACATTTCACTTCGCAAGTCCTGCTCAATCCCGACGACCTTGTGATTGATGTCAAATATCTCGACGGACCATTCAAGCGGCTCGACAACCGCTGGCAATTCGAGGCGAGGGGACCCAGTGCCTGTGATGTGGTGTTCGACATAGACTACGAATTTTCAAGCCGGGTTTTGGGGGCGCTGATGGGCGCCATGTTCGACCGCGCCTTCCGGCACTTCACGTCAGCATTTGAAGGGCGCGCCCGCGTTGTTTATGGCGACACAGCCGGACAGACGGGTACCTGAACAAAAGAAAACCCGGCCCAAAAGAAAACCCGGCACTGGGCCGGGCTGTTCTTTGGAGGAGGTCAGGTAGTCGGGGTGGTTCATGTCCCGATGATCTAAATATAGGTGATAATTTTGCCACTTGAAGTGCATTTCGTCACATTGCGGAAAATTAATTTTCGACCGCTTTCAGCCAAAAGAAAACCCGGCGCCAAGGCCGGGTTGTTCTTTTCAGGGAGGCTGGAGGTCGGGGTGGTTCATGTCCCGATGAACCAGATATAACTGATCCATCCTGCGCCAGATGTGCATTTTTGCACACTTCATCGATTTTGGTTCAAAAAAAGCGGGCCTAAAGGCCCGCTTCATAATCTTGGACGGCTCGAACCGCTTAGCGGCAAATCTGAACCTGTTTCCACTCCCAGTAACCGGTATAGGGGTTCTGGACCTGGCGGTTCTTGTACCAGCAACGGGGCTGCTGATAGACCGGCTGCGGCTGATAGACCACCGTAGGCTGCTGATAGACCGGCACGCGGGAATAGGTCGGACCGGCGTTCTGGCTCAAAACACCACCAACGATAAGGCCACCGATAAATGCCGCAGCGTCTTTGCCGCCCGCTGCCGCAGGTGCAACCATGGCTGAATTCATCAATGTGGCACCAATTGCTGCCACCATCATTCCACGCATTGAGATTTTCATATTCGTTCTCCCGGTAATGCGCGCTCCCAACCCGGTTGTGCGCAAACTTCTAAATACCCCTTGCATTGATTAAATCACAGCCATCGACATAAGGGAACGAAATAAATCAGGTTTGCTTAATGACATCACTGTTATCGACGATGCCGTAGGCGAGCAGCATTTCAAAGGCCATCTTGCTGGTTTCATTGCGAATTTCATCGCGAGAGGTCGCGCCGAAGCGGAACTCCTCGACAAAGGCGCCTTCCTCCTGCCGATTGGCCACTGCAATGAACACCAGACCAACCGGCTTTTCGGCACTTCCGCCGCCTGGACCGGCGATTCCCGTCACAGCCACGCTGGCATCCGCGTTCGAATGCGCCAATGCACCCATGGCCATGGCAACTGCAACCGGCGCAGAGACCGCACCGTGTTCCTGGATCAATTCTGGGTCAACGCCGATGGCGGTTTCCTTGGCCTCGTTCGAATAGGTCACATAGCCGCGTTCGAAGACGTCGGATGATCCGGCAATGCTGGTCAGAAGTGCCGCAATCAGCCCACCCGTGCAGGATTCTGCAGTTGCAATCTTAAGGCCTTCGGCGCGAAAACCATCCAGTACATGCACGGCCATTTCACTGAGCGAGGGATCAATCTGCATCGCCATTGGCTCCTGTCGGCATGAATACGGCTGTGGCCGTGGCAATCGCTGCTATGCCTTCCTCGCGCCCGATGAAGCCAATGCCTTCATTGGTGGTTGCCTTGACCGAAACCCTGAAATTCTCGACACCGGCAATCTCGGCGATTCTTGCGCGCATTGCGTCACGGTGCGGGCCGATCTTCGGCGCCTCGCAAATCAGTGAAACGTCCAGATTGGTTATCACGCCGCCAGTATTGCGAACCAGCTCCAGTGCATGCTTCAGGAACCTGTCGGATGATGCACCTCGCCATTGCGGGTCGGAAGGCGGAAAATGACTGCCAATGTCTCCAGCGCCGATCGTTCCGAGCAACGCATCCGTCAATGCGTGAAGGCCAACATCAGCATCGGAATGTCCCTTGAGCCGTTGATGATGCGGGATTGATATGCCGCAAAGAACAACGTGGTCCCCGGGTTCCAGCTGGTGCACGTCATAACCGGTTGCACAGCGAATATCAGGCAGCAATTGTGAATGTCCGAGCATCATTTCAGCCCTTTGCAGGTCTTCGGGAAGGGTAATCTTGAAATTGCTGGAAGGTGAGGGGATGGTAACCGCCTGCATTCCTGCCTCAGCCGCAACCATCGCATCATCCGTCAGTCCGGTTATTGCCTTGCTTGCGACCAGTTCATGGGCTGCCAGGATTTCGTTGAGCAGGAATCCTTGTGGAGTTTGTGCAGCGACCAGCTGGTCCCTCGACACATTCCCGGTGACCCTGCCTTTTCCGTCAGTGCTCTTGATCGTGTCTGTCACCGCCTGAGCGGCAATGGCACCACGCCCTTCGGCCACTGCATCGACAACGCCGGCAATCGTCATGCTGTTCACGAACGGTCTTGCCGCATCATGAATGAGCACAATGTCGAAGCCCTTGTCCGCAAGTGCTTCCAATCCGGCACGAACACTGTCCTGACGCGTTGCGCCGCCATTTACCGGGGGCAGCAATTTGGGATTGGCCGCCACTGCCTGTTGGTACGGCTCGCCGTCATCTGCATGAATGACTACCTGGACTGCGTCGACCTTGGGATGTGTGACAAAGGCATTGATGGTATGCTGCAATACGGACTGCCCGCCAATCTTGCGATACTGCTTTGGCCCGCCTGCAAGCCCGAACCTTTCCCCGCGACCTGCCGCGACAATGAGCGCTACAACGCTTTTCATGCAATAGCTTTCCGTTTCATCATCAAGTTAGTAGAGGAGACAGGCGACAGGTTCAATCGCGGTTTTCCAGCTTTGCCGCACCCGGATCGACACGAGAATGTTTTGGCATCCGGCTTGTGCAGTGCAAAAAATCTGTCTATTTTCACGCCATGGGAAAAATTGCACAAGAATTATGCAATTTGGTGACGGTATCCATGACGCAAGAAAATCCAGGCACTGACATTCAGGCTTTGCACCAGCCAATGCGGCTGGGCGGGCTCGAATTGCGCAATCGCGTCTTTTTGGCTCCCATGTCGGGGATTACCGATGTTCCGTTTCGGCAGATTGCCTGGCGTTTCGGCGCGGGCTTTTGTGTGAGCGAGATGGTCGCGAGCGAAGCACTGGTAACCGGTCAGATGGAAATGGTGCTGAAAAGTACAAGCTCCGGCTTGCCGCTACATGCTGTGCAAATTGCCGGGCGTGAACCCCAATGGATGGCATTGGCAGCCAAAATGGCCTGTGACAACGGTGCGCAACTGATCGACATTAACATGGGTTGCCCGGCAAAGCGCGTGACAACGGGATATTCCGGTTCGGCACTCATGCGCGATCTAGATCATGCCATGACACTTGTAGATGCCGTAATCGACGCGGTGGATGTGCCTGTAACCCTGAAAATGCGGCTCGGCTGGGATGATAACACCATCAACGCCCCGGAACTGGCCAGGCGGGCAGTCGACGCCGGTATACAACTTGTCACCGTGCATGGACGGACCCGCTGCCAGTTTTACAAGGGTACTGCAGATTGGGCGAGGGTCAGACCTGTCAAGAAGGCTATCTCGGTGCCGCTCGTGGTCAATGGAGACATTTCCTGCGTGCAAACCGCGCAGGCCGCAATGGCGCAGTCCGGCGCGGATGCTGTGATGGTGGGACGCGCAAGCTATGGCGCGCCATGGCTTCCGGGACTTCTCAGCGGCACAGCTTCGGCAGAAGCAATGCAAATGCCAGCCAATGAACTGGTGAGCGAGCACTATGAGGCGATGCTCTCATTCTATGGAACCATTCTGGGCCTCAAACAGGCACGCAAACATCTGGGATGGTATCTGACCACGCTCTATTGTGATGTATCGCCTAAATTGCGGATGGAAATGATGACTGCAACACGGCCTGCCGAGGTCTTGGAATTGATCAGCCGTGTGTTTTCTTCAAAACCGATCGCCGAGGCCATCATTACGACGAATGCCATCAACATCCGTTCCCGTGAGAAATCCGGGCTTGCGGCGTAAGGGACAATGGCAGTCATGAGCGAACTTCACACAGGCAAGACGAATATGGCTGGTATCGATGCGGGCAACGCAACCAGTGCGACTGCTTCCATGGTGCTCGATGCCTTGCCGCATCCGGTGATCATGGTGAGCGAGGAAAACCGCATTTGTCAGGCCAATGCAGCGGCAGAGAGCTTTTTCCGGTCATCCGCAGCCTTCATGGCGCGGCACGAACTGGCACATTTCATTCCCTTTGGGAGTCCGGTGCTGACCTTGATCGACCAGGCGCGACAAGCAGATTCGCCAATCAATGAATACAAGATCGACATTTCATCACCCCGCATCGGACGCGACAAGGTGGTGGACGTCTATGCGGCCCCGGTTGCGGAAATGGCTGGACACGTAACGCTGATGTTCCAACCGCGCACAATGGCAGACAAGATCGACCGACAACTGACGCATCGTGGAGCTGCGCGCACCGTGACGGGCCTTGCAGCAATGCTTGCCCATGAGATCAAGAACCCGCTTTCGGGCATTCGTGGAGCAGCACAACTGCTGGAAATGTCGGCAAGCGAGGAAGATCGCTCGCTCACACGGCTCATCACCGATGAAACCGACCGCATCGTCAATCTCGTGGACCGCATGGAAGTATTCTCCGATGAGCGGCCCATCCAGCGCCAGCCTGTCAACATTCACTCTGTTCTCGAACATGTGAAACGGCTTTCCAAATCCGGTTTTGCCCGCAATATCCGCATTGTCGAGGAATATGATCCCTCGCTTCCGCCGGTCTTCGGCAATCGTGACCAGTTGATCCAGATTTTTCTAAATCTGGCGAAGAATGCCGCGGAGGCACTTTCTGAAACGCCGGATGCCGAAATCGTCTTTTCCACCAGTTTTCGGCCGGGCATCCATTTGTCGGTTTCCGGTTCGAATGAACGGATATCACTGCCAATGGAATTTTGTGTTCGTGACAATGGGCCGGGCATTCCCGAAGAGCTGCACAGCTATATTTTTGATCCCTTTGTGACGTCAAAGACCAATGGCTCGGGCCTTGGCCTAGCGCTGGTTGCCAAGATCGTGGGCGACCATGGTGGCGTGATCGAATGCGATTGCGAACCGCGCAAGACGATATTCCGCATCCTGATGCCCGCATGGCGCGGTGAGTTTGACGACGAAAGTTCTATCGGCAATCCACAATCAGGCACACAAACAATCACACAAACAGGGGACGATGAATGAGCAAGGGTCTGGTTCTCGTTGCCGACGATGATGCCGCAATCCGCACAGTGTTGAACCAGGCCTTTTCCCGGGCCGGCTATGAGGTGCGTGTGACATCCAACATCGCAACGCTTTGGCGCTGGATTTCTGCGGGCGACGGCGACCTGGTCGTCAGCGATGTGATCATGCCCGATGGTGACGCCTTCGAACTGCTGCCGCGCATCAAGCGCCTGCGTCCGGACTTGCCGGTCGTCGTGATGAGCGCGCAAAATACCTTCATGACTGCGATCAAGGCCTCGGAAAAGGGGGCTTATGAATATCTTCCGAAACCATTCGACCTCCAGGAAATAATCTCGGTTGCAGGACGCGCCGTGGCCGAGCCCAGGCGTGGGCGTTTGCGTACCGATTTCGACGAGGCCGAAGACCGCATGCCTCTGGTCGGGCGCTCGCCTGCCATGCAGGAAATCTATCGCGTGTTGGCGAGGCTGATGCAGACTGATCTCACCTTGATGATCACGGGTGAGTCGGGAACTGGCAAGGAACTGGTAGCACGTGCGCTGCACGACTATGGCAAGCGGCGCAATGGCCCATTTGTAGCCATCAACATGGCGGCCATTCCAAGGGACCTGATCGAATCCGAGTTGTTCGGCCATGAAAAGGGATCATTCACCGGAGCCCAGACCCGGTCTTCCGGTCGTTTTGAACAGGCTGAAGGGGGAACCCTGTTTCTCGATGAAATTGGCGACATGCCGATGGACGCGCAAACCCGGTTGTTGAGGGTCTTGCAGCAGGGCGAATACACGACGGTCGGCGGCAGGACAACGATCCGCACGGATGTTCGCATCGTTGCAGCCACCAACAAGGATTTGCGCCAGCTGATCAATCAGGGCCTTTTCCGCGAGGATTTGTATTACCGGCTCAACGTCGTGCCCTTGCGCCTTCCACCATTGCGGGAGCGCTCGGAAGATATTCCCGATCTGATCCGGCATTTTCTTGCCCAGGCCGAAAAAGACGGCCTGGCGCTCAAGCAGATCACGCAGGATGGCGTCGAATTGCTCAAGCGCTACCGTTGGCCGGGCAATGTGCGCGAACTTGAAAATCTGGTGCGACGCCTCACTGCGCTCTATCCGCAGGAGGTAATCACCGCGGAAATAATCGAGGCGGAACTGCGCGGAGCTGATCCATTTTCCAGCCAGGCGGGTGGCAACTCCGATTCGCATTCACCTGATGACATTGCGGGTGCTACCGAGGCATGGCTTGCAAACTACTTCGCCGAATATGGAGATGACCTGCCGCCGCCGGGGCTTTACCATCGTGTCTTGCGTCAGCTTGAAGCGCCATTGATCGCAACCACGCTTGCCGCAACGAGGGGTAACCAGTTGAAAGCAGCAGACCTGCTGGGCCTTAACCGCAACACCCTCCGCAAGAAGATTCG
>JAGRLM010000081.1:0-1748 GCA_020441795.1 Nitratireductor sp. | reverse complement strand
CATCAGCTTGACCCTGTGTTTCATTTTTGCCACATTGTCGTTGCAATCCTGCAACGCTTTTTAAGGGCGCGGGATTCGGATAACTCGATGGTTGGGCAGGCATTTTTGGAAAGTCACCGATGAGTGAAGCACAGGCATTGCCTGCGGGAAGGCCTGGTAAACCCTCCAAACGGGCAATCGTCGTTTCGGAGGCACCAGCCAGCGTCCAGCGCGGCGAGCGCGATGGCATTTCCCGCATGTTGGGCTTTGCAGCCGTTCTGGCCCTGATGTTCACCGGCACGGTGACGTTTCTGATCCTGATCGGCCTTGCTCCAATTCCACCTTCCAACAGCGTGGTGTCAGCAGCCCTTGCGATCAATTCGATCCTGGCGATCATCATGCTTTTCCTGATTGGTCGCGAAATCGCAATCATTCTGCAGGCTCGGCGCAAAGGCAGGGCAGCCGCCCGCTTGCATGTGCGCATTGTCGGCCTGTTTGCCCTGGTTGCGGCTGTTCCCGCCATCCTTGTTGCCATTGTTGCCAGTGTCACGCTGGATCTCGGGCTCGACCGTTGGTTCGAAGTCCGGACCAAGCAGATTGTCGAATCCTCTGTCAGCGTTGCCCGCGCCTATATGGATGAAAGCCGGCGCGTGCTGACCGGCAATACCATCTCCATGTCCGCAGACCTTGATCGTGCCCGCCAGATCTACAATCTCGACAGGCCCGGGTTCCAGAACCTGATGACACTGCATGCCAAGGGCAGGGGCTTCATTCGTGCCGACTTGATGCGTCGCAATGGCGAGGTGATCGTATCGGCCAAGACCGACTGGAAGGAACCACTGCCCGATCCCATCCCCGAATATTTCGAGGCGGCTGATAGTGGTGATCCGGTTGGCATTCCCCCAGGAGCGACAAACCTTATTGGCGCCATGTTCAAACTGCGGGAGATACCGGACGCATATCTCTACACAATCATGCCGCTTCGACCGGAAGTGACAGCGGCCTTGCGCCAGATGGAAGCCAATACCCTCGAATATCGAGGACTGGAACAAAACCGATTGCCTGTGCAATTGGCTTTCGCTGTCTTGTACATCGGCGTGTGCCTGATTGTATTGCTGTCCGCGATCTGGATGGGAATCAGTGTCGCCGACAGACTTGTCTCGCCGATACGCAGGCTCATCACTGCTGCCGACGAAGTCTCGGGTGGCAATCTCGATGTTCGTGTCTCGACGGTCCATACCGAGGGTGATCTGAAGAACCTCAACGACACATTCAATGTCATGATCACCGAATTGCGCAGCCAGCGCGATGCAATTCTTTCCGCCAAGGACGATATCGACCAGCGGGCGCGATTCACCGAAGCCGTGCTTTCGGGCGTAAGTGCCGCCGTGTTGGGCGTTGACGGAGAAGGGCGTATCACCATCGCCAACAAGGCCGCTTCGCCATTGTTCTCGGGCAAGTTTCGCAGCGGCCGCAATATCAGTGACGCAGTGCCGGAACTGGCTCCCGTATTCCTCAATGCCAGGCAATCGCGCAAGCATGACTGGCGCGAACAGGTGACGATTTCCCGCGACGGTCAGGAACGCACCCTGAACGTCCAGGTAACGCAGGAACGCGAGGATGCGCACAAGCATTCGGGTGTGGAAGAATCCTTCGTCGTCACGATTGACGACATTACCGACCTGGTTTCCGCGCAGCGCAACACCGCATGGTCTGATGTTGCCCGCCGCATCGCACATGAAATCAAGAACCCGCTGACGCCGATCCAG
>JAGRLM010000006.1 GCA_020441795.1 Nitratireductor sp. | reverse complement strand
GCCGTGGCACTTTACGCAAGGCCGGTTCGCCCTCGCTGGTTCACGCTTTCGTTCGCGGCCTTGGCGGGTCTCCTGCTTTTCACTTTCGTTTCGCTATCAGTTCGCCACGCATTCAAGGGGGATGCGTTGAGTCTCATGCGCAGCACGTCCGATGCAGAATTCTGGACCTATTCTGCCGCCTGGCTGTTGCTTGGAGCCGGAGTGTTGGCGCTGGGCGGGTTCTTCCGCTCAAGGCCCGTGCGCTTTGCATCCGCCCTCCTGATCGGTCTGACAGTGCTGAAGGTCTTCCTGCTCGATCTATCAGAACTCGAAGGCGTGTTGCGGGCTCTGTCCTTCATCGGCCTTGGCCTGTCCTTGCTGGTGATCGGCCGTTTCTATCAGCGCTTTCTGGCCCGCAATGCGGCTGAGGAGGAAGGGGGCGCTGTTGAGAAAGTGTGAGATATGTCACACCTCGCAAAATGAGTTGTGTTAACTGTATTGAAATCGTCAAACATGTTGTTCAGACTTCAGTCAGTTATGGCTTGTGGAGAAACCAGATGATCACGCCTGTTCTTTCTTCCCTGCGGCTGCTCGCCACTGCAATTGTCTTCATATTTGCAATGGTTCCCTTCAGTAGTGGGATCGCGCAGGAAAGGAGCATCGGCAAGCGGGTGGCGCTGGTTATCGGGAACGGGGCTTATCTGCATACTTCCACTCTTCGCAATCCGGCCAACGATGCAACGGCAATGGCAGTAGAGTTGCAGAAGCTGGGTTTCGAAGTTCTGTCGGGAATGGACATGGACGGCGAGAACACCAGAACGCTGATCGCCGAATTTGCCCGCAAACTGCAGGGTGCTGACGTAGCCCTGTTCTACTATGCCGGCCATGGTCTTCAGGTTGGTGGCGGCAATTATCTGGTTCCTGTTGATGCGACCTTGAAAGATGAAGTCGATCTCCAGTTTCAGACGATAAAACTGGATTTCATCCTCCGCATTATGGAGCGTAGCGACAGGACTTCCATCGTTCTGCTGGACGCATGTCGGGACAATCCGCTCGCCCGCCGTTTGGCGCGGTCCTTCTCCTCAACCCGCAGCGGTACGGTGGCCGATGGTTTGGCCCGCATGGATAGTGGTGTAGGAACCTATATCGGGTTTTCCACTGAGCCCGGCAATGTTGCGCTCGATGGGGATGGCGAGAACAGTCCGTTCACGACTGCGCTCATTCGCAATATTTCCAAGCCGAATTCGGATATCGAGAGCATCATGCGAATTGTGCGTCAGGAGGTGGTCGATGCAACCAAGGGCGCGCAGGTGCCATGGGGTAATTCCTCCCTGATTGGAGCCGGATTCTATTTCAATCCGGTTGCGGATGCGGCCAGCACCAAAGGACTCGAAACGCCTGCCAAGCCTGCTGCTGCTGATATTGAATTGGCTTTCTGGAAAGCGATCTCCTCAAGCCAGGACGTAAAACTCTTTCAGGAATATCTGGACCGCTTCCCAAAAGGAGCCTTTGCTCCCATTGCGCAGTCGAGGCTGGACTCGCTTATGACCGAAAAGGCTTCTGCTGCTGGTAATCAAGCAGAACAGCTGATGGCTTCATTGGAAAGCGGGCAGTCTGATGCGCGCGACGCGACTGCGGACAGTGCAAATGCTGCTCTGGAAGAACCTGGCTCTGACGGGGCAGCGGAACTTGCGCGTGGCCTGCAATCTGAAATGAACCGGCTCGGTTGCAGCGCTGGCGTTGAGGATGGCAAATGGGGTGCCAAAAGCAGGAGTGCCCTCAAACGCTATGCTGAGGCTGCCGGTATCGAATTGGCGTCACTCGAGCCGGAATCTTCTTTGCTTGAGCGCATGAAGACTGACAAGGCGCGCATTTGCCCTCTAAGTTGCAGGTCGGGTTATGAGGAGAAAAACGGCAAGTGCGAGAGGGTTGCCCAGCCGGAAACAGAAAAACGCGCGACTTCACGCACGACTTCCCTATCAAGGAAGGACCCAACCACATTGAAGCCCACTACCAGCAATGCCACGCGACCGGATGCCGAGCGGTATTCTCGCTCGATATGGCCTTCAGGTACGCTGGGAAACAATGAACGCGCTACAGCGAAGACAAGCTTTGGCACACTGGTATGCATTGGCGGCGACAATGTCTGCCGAGGCGGGAGTTGCGGTTCCCGCCCGCGGCGTTGTTCCTGGAAATAAATATGCAGATTTTGCAATTCAGCGAACGGTCACGACGATCTTGCGCGGCACTGGTTTGTCACCTTGTCTCTTGAAATCAACGACATAGGTTATAGTATCCTTACCCTTGAACCCAGGGTTTGGCAGATATTCAACCGCTACGCCATCTATAACCCGGCCAACGCATTTCTGTTCGATTGATCCGACTAGCACCTTTCCCGTAAGGCGTACCTTGACACCGTTGCGGCTGCGTACCTTGCCATGTGTAGCGTTGGCATTTCGAATAACTGGATAAAGTCGGAAAGCGCATTCTTCTTTCCACCTTGTATGGGTGTTGACGACATTCCACTTTCCAGCGGTAGCCTTTGTAGCAGGTACGCTCACGGTATAGGTTTGTGCTTGTGCTGTTGTGGCAGCAAGGAGCAAAGTTGCCAGGAAAACAAGTGACTTCATTTTGATCCTTTCATTTTTAAACACGTCTATTGGGATTACATTTCTGTAAAATGACAAGCTTCCTGTTTATGAATGTGCAATTTTACCCTCTTGATTATGCTCACATTTGAGCATAAGTTACAGTCGTCCGCTTTTCAGCGGGCATATTTTTGTTCCACCCTTTTACTCAAAATGAGTATAATCAGAGGGAAGTGCCATGACCGTATCAGGTGAAACCAGCAAATCCGCAATCCGTTCCGGGAAGACCGTGAGCGCAGCGGAGAAATTCGGCGTTCTGGACATGCCGGACCTCACCTATACAGATGAGATCGCGCGCGACACCGCGCCACTATACGAGCTCGTCAAGCACCATATCCCTGCCATCGAATGGCCAGTTCATGCGCCCTATGTCTGGTGGATCAACAAGCTCAAGAAGGAGCGCAATGCGGTCATTCTGGCGCACAATTACCAGACACCGGAAATCTATCACTGCGTTGCCGACATCAAGGGCGACTCGCTGCAGCTGGCGCGCGAGGCGACCATGGTCGATGAGGAGATCATCGTCCAGTGTGGCGTGCATTTCATGGCCGAGACCTCGAAGCTGCTCAATCCGGAAAAGACGGTTCTCATCCCCGACATGCGGGCAGGCTGCTCGCTCGCCGAATCAATCACCGGTGCCGATGTGCGCCTGTTGCGCGAAGCCAATCCCGGCGTGCCGATTGTCACTTATGTCAACACTTCCGCCGATGTGAAGGCAGAGAGCGACATCTGCTGCACCTCGTCCAATGCGGTCGAGGTCGTGCAGTCGATCGACCCGGATCGCGAGGTGCTCTTCCTGCCCGACCAGTTCCTCGGCGCCCACGTCAAGCGCGTGACCGGCCGCACCA
>JAGRLM010000535.1 GCA_020441795.1 Nitratireductor sp. | reverse complement strand
TCGCCTGCTGCAATCAGGGCTGCCGCTGGCAGTCCGGCAAGAAGAATCAGCTTGTTGAAGAACGGCACTGTGCCGATCACCTCACTGCCAAAGGGGGCGCTGCCGTATAGCGAAATGCCGGCAATGACCGACGCGGCGATCGCCAGCCACGGCAATATTGCCAGTCGGCGCTGTGTGAATATCCACGCAATGCCAAGTGCCGAAAGGGCGAAAGCAACCGGCATCAGCCCGGCGTCAAGCGATACGGCCAGGGCGAATGAAAGAAGAGCCACGCTGGTGACGGCAAAGGCTGCAGGTGCAGGTGCCTTCAAGTCCTCGGGATCGAGCCGTGTGAAGCGCTCGACGAGACCAGCGAAAGCGAGCGCCAAGGCAAGACCGGCAGCGCCAAACTCAATACGTGTTTCGAAGGGTGCAACGCGGAGATAGCACAGGATCAAACCGAAAAAGACGAGCATCCCCAAGGCTGCTGCCAGTCGCCCTGCGGCGTTTCTTGCCCCGGCACCATAGCGCCAACTGCCGTAAAGAAGGACCAAGGATGGCGGAACGGCAATCAGGGCTGCCTCACGAACATAGCCAAGAATATCGGGTGGCACGAGGCCGGCGCGAATATCTTCCCACCGGTTGAGACCGCCCTGGTAATCCAAGTTCAGCTTCAGCGCCGCAATCGCGAACAGCGATATCATACTGGCGAAAAAGCCAATATTGGCAAGTGCCGGCCATGGAATGGAAGCGCCCGCGACAACCAGCGATACGACCAGCGCAGTTGCAACCAGCGGCAAGCCTCCATTGACGCCGATCTGGAAAATGGTGGCGACGGCAATGGCAGCAATGGCAATCAGGCCTGGCAGATCGGGCTTGCGGTCCTGTGGCGGCAAGGGCCGGTCCAGCTTGTCCCAGGCAAAGGTCAGGGCGAAGAAGATGGCAAGACCCGTCGCCAGGATGAAACCGGCCATTCCGCCGTAAATGCCACCAATCGAGGCCTCAAGCACGGTCCAGGCGCTGCCACCGGCAACACCGCAGAAAGCAAGCCACAGCCAGCCGCGAATGCGCGCAATGGCCAGGATGCTTGCGGTAACGACCAGTATATGGATCGCCAGAGCCAGTGCATTGGGCGCATCAGTCGACACCAGCAAGGGCGTTGCATAGGACCCGACAACGCCGAGGGCGGCAAGCTTGGGGCCGTGAATGGATGACAGGACAAGGCTGACGAGACCGGCGATCGTCAGCAATACAAAAGCGGCGGCTGGCCCGATGAATCCGTAAAGCGCATAGGCTGCATAGATCGTGGCAAAGGCGGCGACAGCACCAGCGCCTGTCAGGATGCCTGGAATGTCTGCATTGGGAATTGCCGGAATGGAAAATTCGCGATCGCGACGGCGCAGCCATTCACCCCCGGCAAAGAGCGCTGCGGAGAACAAGGCTGCAAGTCCGATGCGGGCTTCTGGTCCCAGCAATCCTGCCTCAATGGTATAGCGAACCAGAAAGACCGCGCCCAATGCCACGGCCAGTCCGCCCATGAGCACGCTCCATTTTGCCCCGATCAGCGTTTCGATATCGGCAAGCGAGCGTTTGGGTTTCGGCGGCACTTCAGGTGGCGGAGAGGATGCTGCGCGCGCGGCGCGGCCAATCGGCGGAACCGATGATGGGCCAGATGACGCAGCGGCTTCCGGTGGCGTGGCAACCGGTTCGGAAACTGTCTCTTCCGTCGGGGTTTTCTCCGACCTCGTGGTGGGCGCGGCGGGCGCCTCCCCCGACCTCGTGGTATCGAAGCCCTCAAGGCGGTCGCGAAGGGCCGCCATTTCGGTTCTCAATGCCTTTATGGCCATGCCCTGTTCGGCAATCACGGATTTCTGCATCCAGGCGATGACCAACGCCACAATGGGTGTCGCAGCATAGGCAATGGCCAGCAATACCAACAAGACTTCCATGCGGTGCGCACCCT
>JAGRLM010000080.1 GCA_020441795.1 Nitratireductor sp. | reverse complement strand
TTTCACTGCCACTGCGAATTTCGAAGGAAACATGGCCTGGCGTATGTCCATTGGTATCAATGGCGAAAATGCCTGGCAGGACTTCCGTCTCTGCTGGAAACAAGTCAATGGCGTCGCCCAGTGTGTCGAGATTGCGCTTTGCCCCCGCAAAGAAGGCCAGCCTGTCCTCGGGAAGTTTGTCCGCCGTTTGCGGATCGGTCCAGAATGCGTGCTCTGCCTCGCCCATCATGTGCCTGGCATTGACAAAGACCGGCTCGTCAAACTCGTCGAGCAAGCCCCATAGATGATCAGGATGCGCATGGGTGAACACGACATGCGTGATATCGTCAGGCGACACTGAAACCGCATCAAGGCTTTCCAGGAGGTTCCCGGCACTCGGCATGAAATTGCCGCCGGACCCGACATCGAACAATATCTTGTTGTCACCGCTTTCCAGCAGGGTCACATTGCAAGGCGGCTCATGCCCCGTTGTTGAAAGGCCATTGGCCTCCAGCAATGCCTTGACCTCCGCCTCGGGCGTATCTGGAGCCAGCATCGCCAAGGGCAGCACCAGATTACCATCGCTTAGCGAATGGATGGTCATCTCCCCCATTGTCAGGCTCTGTGCAGCCAGCGCCTGCAATCTGAACCCTGCCGGCATCAAGCCTGCGCCTGCCAGGACCGCGCCAGCCTTGAGGATATGGCGTCGCGAAATTACCAGTTCACCGGTCAACCCAAATTGCTTTTTCATGCTGCTCCTCCTCATTGCCCGCAAACGGGATCAGCAACATATTAACTTCTTTGAATATGAATGCAACGCGCAGACCTCATTTGCCTCGGACCAGTGCGGAAGCAACCTGGCGTTTGGCTTTCAGTGTCGCCGTGGTCAGGCCCGGCGCCAGTTCGAGCAGCGCATCAAACTGCGTCAGGAACACCTTTCCGGTCAGTTCATGCAGGAAATGCGATTTTTGCAGACGATCCATCACCGGCCCTTTCACCTCGCTCAGATGCAGGCAAACACCTGAATCCTTCAATCGCGAATTGATAGCCTCCAGGCTTTCCAGCGCCGATGAATCAATCGCATTCACCGCAGGACACATCAGCACGACATGCTTGATGTCCCTGTTGGCAGCAATCGCCTCGTAAACGGCATCTTCCAAAAAACGCGCATTGGCAAAATACAGGCTTTCATCGACACGAATGGAAAGGATGTCGATGGTGGTCGCGACCTTGTGGCGTTTGACATTGCGGAAATGCTCGGTCCCAGGCACTTGGCCTACAATCGCGAAATGCGGTTTCGATGACCGGTAGAGATGCAGGAAGATCGAAAGACCAACCCCGGCCAATATCCCCCGCTCGACGCCGAACAGCAATGTTATGGCAATAGTCGCAATCATCGCCGCGCCGTCGCCGCGCGAATAACTCCAGGTGCGTGAAATTGCGCCCAGATCAACCAGCGACAGGACTGCTACAATGATGGTCGCGGACAATGTCGCCTTTGGCAGGAAGAACAGCAGTGGTGTCAGCACCAGCGTTGCAACACCAATGCCGATTGCCGTGAACATGCCGGCCGCAGGCGTTTCGGCACCTGCATCGAAATTGACGACGGAGCGGGCAAATCCGCCCGTAACCGGATAACCCCCGCTTACGGCAGAGGCGATATTGGAAGCACCAAGCCCGATCAGTTCCTGGTCGGGCGTAATGCGTTGGCGACGCTTTGCGGCAAGTGTTTGCGCCACTGACACGGATTCGACAAACCCGACAATCGAGATCAGCAGCGCTGAAACGCCGACCTGGCTCCAGAGCGAAAGATCAAAACTCGGAATGGTAAGCGCTGGCAGGCCGCTTGGCACTGCACCGACTATCTTGACGCCAGCCTTGTCCAGCCCGAACAGCCAGGTCACCAGGATGGTCAGGAACACCGAAACCACCGGGGCCGCCTTCGAGATGATATCGGCAAGGCGCGGCGTGTAGCCACGCGCAACCAGCAGCGGCTTCAGTTTCTTCCTCGACCAGAACAGAAACGCCGTGACAGCAGTTCCAATGACAACCGTCGGAATATTGATCGAGGCAATGTTTTCCCACATCGAGGACAGCAGTTCCGGCAGCGTATGCCCCTCTCCTTTGATACCCAGAATGCCTTTGACCTGGCTCGTGGCGATGATGATGCCCGATGCCGTGATGAAGCCCGAGATGACGGGATGGCTGAGGAAATTCGCAAGGAATCCGAGCCGCAGGAAACCCAGTCCCAGCAGCATCAGGCCGGACAGAAATGCCAGCGCAATCGCAGCGGTGTAATATTCGGGCGTTCCCTGGCTCGCCAGTTCACCCACTGTTGCAGCCGTCATCAGCGACACGACGGCGACAGGCCCGACTGCCAGAGTGCGGCTCGTACCGAAAATGCCGTAGGCAACCAGGGGCAGGATCGAGGCATAGAGCCCGACTTGCGCAGGCAGACCTGCAAGCAATGCATAAGCGAGCGATTGCGGGATCAGCATGATCGTGACGATCACCGCGGCAATCAGGTCGTTGGTAGCGGTGTCGCGATTATATCGTGATCCCCAGTCAAGGATCGGCAGGAAGCGGGCAACAGGGCCGTCAACGATATGCTTGCGCGCGGCAGAAAGATAGGGATGCATAGGCTTGGTCCGGCTGGTTGGATTGGCCGGAATATAGTCATGCTGTGAACTTTAGCAAGTTCTAATATTAACTTTACCCCGCGTTGCGCCAGGCATAGCCGGCAACATGCTGGCCATCGCTCAGCTATTTCCTTGACACTGCGCTTTCGTCATACGCAACTGGATGCAGTGAAAGCCAAGCGACGGTGACAGGAATGAAAAAAACGGGTCTGGCCCTGGTAACCATTCTGATGATGGCCTTCCCGGCATTTGCCGAAGAAGCCAGTTATGGCAATGTTGAACTCACCGGGCTTGCCAGAGACAGCTGGGCGCTCAATCCCGCTGGCGAAAGCAACGCGATGGTGTGCAACGTCAATGGCCCCGACGGGTTCCTGACCCTGCGCACGCGACCGTCATCAAACAGCCCTTCCGCCCGCAAGCTCAATCGCCTTGCAATCGTGGTTGTCGATACCACCCAGCGAGAAGGCAACTGGATACTCGTGGTGAATTCCTACCGCACCCATTCGAAGGACGGCGCCCGACTGGCAAATGTCAAGGAGCTACCCGTGACCGGCTGGGCCCACGACGATTACCTTTGCGACTTTCTGGATTGAGTTCTGCGATATTCGCCGGCCTGGGGTCCCTGCTCTAGCCCTTGAAGCCCTTGGCCAGCAGGTAAAGCTCCACCGATTGCTCGCGCGAGGCGGGTGGCTTGACATGGGCAACGCTCTTGAAATTGCGCTTGAGCAGCAAAAGCAAGTCGCCCTCCGTGCCGCCTTGGAAGGTCTTGGTCAGGAAATGGCCGCCGGGCTTCAGCACCTTGATCGCGAAATCAAGCGCGACCTCGACCAGATGCATGGTCCGCAAATGGTCGGTCTGGCGGTGCCCGATAGTGGGAGCAGCCATGTCCGACATGACGATGTCCGGAGCATGGCCGCCAAGTGCTGCCATCAGCGCATCTGGCGCATCATCATCAAGAAAATCCATCTTCAGGATCGTCGCACCGGGAACCGGATCCATGTCAAGATAGTCGATGCCGACGACGCGGATGTCATCGCTTTGCGAGCCGGTCCGCTCAACCGCCACCTGGCACCAGCCGCCGGGTGCCGCACCAAGATCAATCACCCTGTCGCCAGGTTTGAGAATGTGGTGCCGGTCATCGATTTCCTTCAGCTTGTAGGCCGCACGCGAGGCATAGCCTTCCGCCTTGGCGCGCCGGACATAAGGGTCATTGAGCTGGCGCTCCAGCCATAGCGTCGAGGAGAGCTTGCGACCCTTGGCCGTCTTCACGCGGGTGCGCAAGCCCCGTTCGCTGAGGCCGCGGCCACTGGTCTTCTTGCCGCCGCCGGAATTCTTCTTTTCACCACTCATTGCCCGGCCCCTGCTTCTTCGCCATCCCAAACCCCTGCCGCATGCATCAGCTCCGAAAGGATCCCTTCACGCAAGCCGCGATCGGCCACCCGAAGCCGCGGACTGGGCCAGACCTGGCGGATCGCCTGGAGTATCGCGCAGCCAGCCAGCACCAGATCGGCGCGCTCCCGCCCAATACACGGGTTCATCGCGCGCTGGTCATAGTCCATGGCGACAAGGTCATTGATCACCTTGTCGATCTGCCCTGACGACAGCCAGATGCCATCCACCTTGCGCCTGTCATAGCGCGGCAATTCCAGATGCACCCCTGCAATGGTCGTCACAGTGCCCGAAGTGCCAAGCAGATGGGTGCGCGCAGGGTGCCAGATATCAGCAAGGCGGTGGCGATCATCGAAGGCTTCAAGATGGGCGCTGACCTCATCCACCATCGCGGTGAAGGATTGCGGTGTCACATCACGACCACCATGGTGCTCCGAAAGGGTCACGACACCCAAAGGCATGGATGTCCATCCGGCAATCTGGCCGGAGATCAGTCGCCCGCTTCCCGCACTTGCCATTGCCCTGCGCCGGTCAACCAGGATCAGCTCGGACGATCCGCCGCCAATGTCAAACAACACCGCACCATCGGCCTCGCGATCAACCAGGCTGCCACAGCCTTCTGCAGCCAGCCGCGCTTCGGTTTCCCTGTCAACGATTTCCAGATCCAGTCCGGTGACGCGGCGCACCCTGTCGAGGAATTCCATGCCATTGCGCGCGCGCCGACAGGCTTCCGTTGCAATCAACCGCTTGCCTGCCACCTGGTGCGAGCGCAGTTTCGATGCGCAGATGGCAAGCGCATCCACCGCCCTGTCCATCGCATCTTGCGACAACACCCCTGTCGCGGCCAGTCCTTCGCCAAGGCGCACGATCCGCGAAAATGCGTCAACCACCCGGAAGCCGCCCTGCGCCTGCGGCACAGCCATCAGCAAGCGGCAATTATTGGTTCCGAGATCAAGCGCTGCAAAGACCGGCTGAAGGCCATGCCTCCCGTCACGGCCCGACGCGCTACCCGGGGAGGTTTGCCCATTGCGCCTTCGTGACGTGTTGCGCCAGGTGCCGCGCGGACGACCAGCCGGACGACCTGCCCGGTCCGAATCAAAACTGGGCACCTGGCTTGGCTGGACCGGCGGCCGCAGATTGCGCAGGGCATCGGGCTGGTTCGGCGCTGCCGCCCTGCCCTTCTGTTTGCGACGCCGCCATCGCTTCGAGTTTTGCCGATCAGGATGCCGTGGTTGCCCGTCTTCGGTTGCCGCTGAATGGACTGGCGGCGATACCTGCGCCATTGAACCGGCGGACGCGGTCTCCACCCGTGCCCCGCCGCCACGCTTGCGCCGATGCCGCTTTGCAGCCTGTTTGTTTTCACCTGCCGCATGCTGCGAAGCCGCTACCGGAGGAGTGCTGTTGCTTCCTGCGGAAACCGGATTCCTGGCGGATTCCGGCTTGCGTTTTCGCTGACGCCTCTTGCGCCGCTTGCGGGCAGGCACATCGTCTGACGGATTTCCGCCATCGGGAGCCTGGCTCACGCTTCATTCCTTCTGTCCCGGCCTTGGCGCCAGTCCCGATTTCGGGGCGGCTGCCAGCAGGACGCTGTTTCTGGTTGGCGACAGGCTATCACCCATGGCGAGCGAACCCAAGTCAAAAACTGTCATGGCGATGTTGCAATATCGACTTTGCCAAACTATACAGGCGCACCAGTTGCCGCTCATGCGTCGCTCGCAACCATGGCGCAGGGGCTCGGCCACACAAGCGGTTGGGAACAGCCGCACACAACTGGCCCTGTTGGGGAATAGGTTAACGGTAGACCAGCGGACTCTGACTCCGTTAGTCCTGGTTCGAATCCAGGTTCCCCAGCCAACCACCTCGCTTTTTCACCCGCACATACACCAAGCCTCCAATTCATGCGACATTTCCGTGGGTTGGCGCTGTGTGAGACTGCTGATGCCGGAGCATTTTGGCGCTTTCAACGACTTTCGCCCGAATCGGCGGGATTTCGTCTCAACTGGCAAATTGGGCACATACGGTTTGGCTTTGCGGGTCGGACATGGCACTGGCAAGACTGGAGTTCAGCCAGCAAACTCCCGGCGCTGTTCGGCCCAGTCGCGGTGCCGGGTGGCGATGGTCGCGAGGTCACCGACCGTCAGACCATCGGGCTGAGTGCCGGTTTCAATGGCACGGACAAGATCGGGCGCCAGAAAGGCCAGCGGCAATTGCTGGCTGACAAAGGCACGATTCGTTTGTTCACGGCTGGCCAGATCGCTGATCGAGGCGGCATCGCCTGACATCAATTGCCGGAACCAGTGTTGCGCCCTGGTGATTGCTCGGACCAGGTTTTCATCGGGGAGACGTGGCGCGCCGGCGGTATCTGCCGCGATGACCAGCCGTCGATGCGTTCCGTGATTGCGAAAGCCAATCGGGATCAGCAGCTTGATCTCCTCGCGGTCAGCCATGTTCGCAGACAGTGCAGGCATCATTGATTGAAGGTCATCTTCTCCTGTCTGGCGGGCTGCTTTCTGGTTCTGATCTTCCGATGCACGACCGGTCATTGTCGATGTTGTTGGTTGACTGGTTTCAAGGCCGGTGACGGCCTTGGCAGTTGGCTCGAGCCCCAGTTCAGCCAGCAGGTTGTTCCGGTTCAACCGGACTTCGATCTGCTCCGGTTTCAGGATGATCGCTGTGACCATGCGCTGAATGATGTCCCGCCTGGTGCTGCGCTTTTCGTTAATCGTTGATGCCAGCACCTTGCCACGCGCAATTGCTTGTTCGATGGCTATCGGATCAAGCGTAGGATCGGCAAGCATGTCGATCAGTCTGGACGGATTGCCAAGGTGATGGGCAAGGCAGGCAGTTACTGCCTCTTCCAACCGTGTCGCTGCAATCCGTTCTGCCAGTGCGTCTGGCAAGGTTCGACCTGCGCTTTTGTCGTCGCTTGCTGCCCGGACATAATAGCGGTAGCGCCGGATGCCGCCTGACGAAGGGTTTCCTGCCGTTCCTGGTCCAGCCTGTTCGTTCCGGCCGCTCAGCATCCTGGTCGTATGGGTTCCCGCATATTTCCTGCCTTGGTCATCGGTGATAAGACCAGCCAGCAGATATCTGCCATCTTCATGATCCGGCTGATCCTTGCCGTATGGCCTGTTGCGCCGGGTACGCCGGTTTGCCCTTAGCTGCTCCTCCACCTGGTCCCACAAGGTTTCGTCAATGATCGCCTCATGCCTGCCGGGATGGGTTTTGCCCCGGTGCCGTGTCATCCCGATATAGACCGGGTTCTGCAATATCCAGTAGAGATGCCCCGTTGAGAATGCTGTGCCACCCGACCTTGCCCGTTGCTTCGTAGTGGCTCCCTCTTTGCAGAGTTGCTTTCTGAGCGCCGCCACCGATCCCAGCTTCAAATAGCCTTCGAAGATGCTTTGAACGCGCTTCGCTTCGGCTTTGTTGGGTACAAGGTGATGGTCTTCAAGGTCATAGCCAAGCGGGACATTGCCGCCCATGAACATGCCGCGTGCCCGTGCGGCTGCAATCTTGTCGCGGATGCGTTCGCCCGTCACCTCCCGCTCGAACTGTGCAAACGACAACAACACATTGAGCGTCAACCGACCCATGGATGTCGTCGTGTTGAAGGACTGGGTGACCGAGACAAACGAGGCGCTGGATTGATCCAGCACTTCGACCAGGCGAGCGAAGTCAAACAGCGAGCGTGTCAACCGGTCGATCTTGTAGACAACCACGCAATCGATCTGGCCGGATTTGAGATCATCAATCAGTCTCTTCAATGCCGGGCGCTCCATTGATCCGCCCGAGAGGCCGCCATCGTCATAGTCAGTGGCAATGACCCGCCAGCCTTCATGTCTCTGGCTGGCGATATAGGCTTCGCACGCCTCGCGCTGCGCATGCAGCGAATTGAACTCCTGTTCTAGCCCTTCCTCGGAGGATTTTCGGGTGTAGATCGCACATCGGACCAGCCTGCCCTCTTCGCTGCTGATCTTGCTGTCACGCATGTTGTCACGCATCGTTGCCACCTCCCGGGTGTTTGACGGATTGGAATGCCTCGCCATCACCCGTGGAATGACTGCCCGCCTTTCTGGCTGCTGTTCCGAAGAAGCGCGGTCCGGACCAGTTCACACCGGTGATGGTGCGGGCAATGACACTGAGCGACTTCCAGGCCCTGCCCTGCCACAAATAGCTGCCATCCGATTGCACGATCACTTCATGAATGGCGCCATGCCATTCCCGCACCAGCCGGGAGCCCGGTGGCAGGGATCGCGCATGACGGGTCGGAGACACATACAAGGATTGGTCATTGCCCCTTTTCCCGCTGTGTTCGGACAGTTTGTCACCATCCTTGTTGCCGTGTTTTCCAACGGCATCAGCGGATGCCCTTCGGCTTTCATTGTCGGAGCCCCAATCATTGCCAGACCCACCATTCCGGGCCGCCCCTCTGGTTCTGCCCGAACGCACACTGGCTCCTGCCATCGCTCTTGCAGCAGCAATTCCCTTGCGGCCCTGCTGGTGCAATTGCAGTCCATGCGCCACTGCCCGCAGCAGCAGTTCACGGCTCATCCGTGCATCGGGCGCAACACCATACAGCCGTTCAACCCAGTCAAGCAGTTGATCTGTTTGAAGCGCATCAATATCACAAGGCGCAGGCAATTGCTGCCCGCGCCTTGCTGGTTTGTGATGAAGGGCGGGAGGCAAAGGTTTGGTCTTGCCTGAGCGTGCAGAAGCGGACTCAACATTCATTGAACAAACCTCACTCGGCTTCATGCCCGAGCAAGCTGAAGGTCGCCCATCCCCTGCGTGACGGACTGGAGCCTCAGTACCACTACCCAGACCGTTCGTGCCCGCTCCAGGTCCATCTAGATCCGGTACCATGTTCGATCCGATCAAGGGTTTTGGCCCATCAGCGTGGTGAGACGAACTCCCATGATTGACTTCTGATCCATTGTGGCCAGTGCCTGCCCTGGTTATGTAGGCGCGGCTCCCAACAGCCGAACTGTCCGGGGCACCGGTTCCAGCCCCGCGCCCCTCCCCGTCCGGCCCGGTCATTGCTGATCCTGCCGGATCACATAACGCCGCTCGCCCTTTGCTGTGGTCATCGATACCAGTGCGTCGCCAAACTTCTTCCTGATCGTTCCGGACAGAAAGCCGCGCACCGAATGCGCCTGCCAACCTGTCGCCTCCATCATCTCTGCAATCGAAGCCCCATTCTTCCGCGAAAGCAGGCTGATCACCTTCCTGCCCTTTGTCACCTTGGCTGATGCCTCCCTGCCTCTGCCTTTCGAAGGATCAACGGCTTTGTTGGTTGAAGCGCCCTTTGACTGCCCGGTCGGATGGTCAGTGTGTCGGGTAGTTGACTTGGCAGGCCGTTTGCCAGACGGGACACCAATCGGACCGGCAGCCTTCTGCGGAGTTGCCTGACCCTTTGCGTCCGCTGACCCTGCATTCCCCGGCTTCGATCCCTTTTGAGATTTGGTTCCCGCCTCGCCTCCATCTTTCCCGGCTTCACCGGATCGGGGCGACCTGGATTTCGCAACTTCCAGTGTCGAAGTTTCGGCAGCGACGTCGCTCCGATCCTTTGCATCCCGGTTCACTGCGTTATCAGTTGCACTCCCGGCAGGCTTCGCGCCGTTCTTGGCTTTCGCCGATTTTGCTGGTTCGGTTGCCTTCGCAGGTACCCGGGGCTCCTTCGCCTCTGCAGACGCCCTGCCTGACTTTGTCGCCCTCGCAGTCTTACCGGCTGCTTGCCCGGGTAGATCTGCGACAGAGGCTTCAGTTTTCTTCGCTGCACCGGGAGACCCCGATGGGTCTTCAATGGTTTTGTTCTTTACTGTCCCACCAGCATCCCCTGACTCATTTCCCGCGCCGTCCTTCATGGGCAGTGGCGGATCCTGGTCAGCACCAGGCCCTTCCCGTCCCGCCATCTCCCTCGTCATTACATCGCTGATGATTTCAAACAATCTTGTCATGGTTGGCTCCTTGCCTCTCAGCAGAACCAGCCAATCCGGCCCTGCTACCATGACAAGCCCGATCCTTTCATGTTCAAGGGATCAGGCCGACCTTCAAACGCGCTATTGGTGCGCCACCCGTTGTTTCAGGTCCGGACAAGCAATGCTTGCGTGCATAACGAAGTCCAGTGGAAAATGCCGCGCGACCGGAGCGCCGCCAAAACGAGGCTATCGCCACCGCTTGATACAATTGTATCCTACGACAGCTTTGCGGTCGAATGTCGGTTGTTCCGATGGACATTTGCTGTTCCCAAAAGCGGACTCCTAGAGAGGGTTACTGCGCGCCGAGTCACCCATCGGTTGAAGTTGCGCAACCTTCAAGTTGTATTTGTTGCCGTGCAGCATATAAAGCAGTGAGAAGTAGGATAAAAACTTAGCTGACAGGCTTTTACTAGCCTGCAGGATTTCCTAAATCAGGTGATATTTGTTTTTGAGGGTAATTTGGCGGAGACAGCTGACGAAAAACCATTTCGCGTTCTCACCCTAGATGGGGGTGGGGCTAAGGGGTTCTACACCCTAGGTGTGCTTCACGAGGTCGAGGCGATGCTGGGCGAGCCCATCCACGAATATTTCGACCTGATTTTCGGGACCAGCACTGGGGCCATCATCGGCACACTCCTGGCGATCGGGACGCCAGTTACCGAGATTCACAAGTTCTATCGCCAGCACCTGCCGAGCGTGATGAGCCCAAAGGACAAGGAGGGCCGTTCAGCGGCTCTGAAGAAGTTGGGCGACCAGGTTTTCAAGGAGCAGAAGTTCGACGCGGTGAAGACCGGCCTTGGGGTGGTTGCGACCAAGTGGGTGATGGAGACCCCCATAATCTTCAAGTCGGACCCGAAGCAGGCGCACGGGCGCACGGCAACCTTCGTGCCGGGATTTGGCTGCACATTGAGCGAGGCTGTGCAGGCTTCTTGCTCGGCCTATCCGTTCTTCACCAGGCGACAGCTCAAGATCAACGGAGACGAGCTGCTGCTGCTCGATGGCGGGTTCTGCGCCAACAACCCGACCCTCTATGCCATTGCTGATGCGGTGCGCGCCTACAAGGTGCCCCATGACCGCATCAAGGTGTTAAACGTTGGCGTCGGCGACTACCCCGTGCCCAGGATCAAGAAGTTCACAAAGGCCTGGATCATCTCCTGGGCCGAGGAGGCGGAGCTGATCCAGAAGACCTTCAATATCAACGCTCAGTCGATGGAGCAGCTTCGCCGCATCCTATTCCCCGACATCGAGACCATCCGGATCAGCGAGGCGTTCACCGAACCTTCAATGGAGACTGACCTGCTCGAATACGACCTCAAAAAGCTCGACCTCATCCATACGCGCGGCCGGGAATCGTTTGGGAAGATGGAAACCACCATCCGCAATTTATTGGAGTAGCTATGGCGATACCGGAAGCACAATTGGAAACCTGGTCGAAGACGGGAGCCGGCGTGGGATCCAAAGAGACATATGCCGCGGTACGGACCGTACTTGAGCACAAAGATGCGCCATTCAAGAAGCGGAGTCCGAAGGTGTTTCTCCAAGGTTCATACGGCAACGACACGAACATATGGGCGGAAAGCGACGTTGATGTAGTCATCCGCATGGACAGCGTCTTCTACTACGATATCAGCTCGCTTCCCGACTACGAGCAGATTGAGTTCAAAGCCGCGCACCCGCCGGCGGAGTACAAACTGGAAGATTTCAAAGGCGAGGTGACGGACTGGCTACAAGACTGGTTCGGTAATGACGCCCAGCCGGAAAACAAAGCCGTCGAGATCGCCGCAAACAATGGCAGGCGCAAAGCGGATGTCCTCATCTCCTCAATGCACCGCCGGTACTACAACGCCGGCTTGATGGGCAGGCAGACCGTGGAGGGCGTTAAATTCCTCGCTAGAGACGGAACGTGGATTACCAACTACCCAACGCTCCATTCGAACAACCTCACAACCCGGCACCAGCAGACGAATGGTTGGCTGAAGCCGACCATCCGCATCTTTAAGAGCATGCGGCGACGGTTAGTCGACAACGAACTGCTTTCGCGCGGGACCGCGCCGTCCTACTTCATCGAGGGGATGCTCTACAATGTGCCGCTGGACCGCTTTGGTACGAACTACGTGACCACCGTAACGAACCGCATCAACTATCTTTGGGCCGCCGATCGAAGCCAATTCAACTGTACGAACGGGCAGCACAAGCTGTTGGGAGATGGCACTGCTACATCTTGGCCGGCAGCTAACTGCACAGCCTATCTGCGGGCCGTCATAAATCTATGGAACAACTGGTAGAGGACTCGAACCTTTTCGACCATCTCTGCCTGCGTCACCCACCGAAGCGAACAGTGTGAAATTGGCAAACTATACACCCCAGCAAGAGGCGCTCGACACGTTCATGTATCGCGCGGCGGTTCCGTTGTTCCGCACCATTGGCGAGGACGCGGATCACCTGGCGACAGGCACCTTCGTAGCCATCGGCGAAAAGCGCATACTGCTGACAGCTCGACATATCCTCGACGATTGCGAACCCGACCAAATCGCAATCGCGCTATCCCCCGAAGGATCTGGCTTGCGGACGCTCGGCAATCTCCTTGTCCACAGGCCGCTCGATCTACCCGACACAGACATCGATATCGTCGGCATCGAAATCCAGGACAGGCAGACAATCGATATCGTCAAAGCCGGTTGGCGCGCGATCGATATCGTGATCGGGGGCGAGGCCGATCCCTGCGGAGAACTCATGCTCATTGGCTTTCCTTCGGCGACGCTCGACAAGAAGGGAATGCGGATCACCGGACGGCCGACGAGGATCATTTCCGCGCTCATGCACGACATCCCCTTTGATGCCACGCCCCCCGCCGAACCGACGCTCGACATGTTCCTCCAACTACCGCGTGAAGCCATCGACCAGGCTGGCGCGATCATCGACATCCTGCCTATCGGGGGCATGAGCGGCTGTGCGATCTGGCAGCTGCGCGAGACAGGAGTTGGCGAACTCTGGTCTCCGGATCGCGCACTCCGCTTAGTCGGCGTCCCGTCCTCATCGGAAAACGCCGCAGAGTTGTTTTGCGCGAATAGAGCAGTGCATCCAGCACTTCGAGCTCAATCCAGACATTAACCGCAAGTGAACGGAAAGGCTTCTATGCGCCTTCAGGTACCAAAAGCCGCCATTCCGGTGACAGCCCCAAAGCAGCCGTAGCTCTCCTACCGATTTCCCTGTGGTAGGCTCGATCGATTTCCTCGGTTGAGCTAATCCAGGCCGTGGCTTCCCTACCGATTT
>JAGRLM010000534.1 GCA_020441795.1 Nitratireductor sp. | reverse complement strand
CCGATACCCGCGCCCGGATCGTCCTTGCCGCCATTGGGCTGGATGATGAGGTGATAGTCAGCCATCAGATAGGGAAGGTCGGCATTGGCATCCTTGAGTGTAACGATGAAATCATCGCCATCAACCTTCATGCTTTCGATACCCTTCATCACGCCGAGGGCGCCCGACTTCGAATTTTCGTCGGAATGGCGTTCCATGGTTGCGAGCACATCGGCGGGGGTCATGGTCTTGCCGTTGTGGAATTCGACATCCTTGCGGATCTTGAAGGTCCAGACCTTTGCATCCGGTGATGAGCCGACTTCGGTTGCGAGCCGGTATTCGATGGAATTGTCTGGCTTCACATCAACCAGCGTATCGCCGAACTGCTTGCCGTTCAGGAACGGAACTGCTGACGAATAGGTCGCAGGGTCAAGGCTGTTGGTGGATTCACCGCCCGAACTACCGACTTTCATGATGCCGCCCTTGATGGGGCCTGCAGCGAGTACCGAGCTTGAAAGCAGGCTATTGGCAAAGACCGCGCTTACGCCCAGTGCCGACGCGCGCCCCAGAAATGCACGACGATCCATCTTGCCGAAGGCAACCTGCCTGCTGAGATATTCCAATTCCTTTGACATTCACTCTTCTCCCTCTTGAGCAGTCCGGTCAAGGCCGAACCAATGCTGCCCTGATTGTTCACCATGAGTCGTGGCAAGGGCAAGCCACGAATGCAAAAAAACATCGACGAATGGCAGTTAAATGACATTCGGCGGTTCTCAACCCGTTCAAACCATGTCGCGGGCGATGCTGTCGTCATACTGCCGCTCGAAAACGGGTTGTCCGTTTTCGCTCGCCGATAGATTCGCCCTGATCTGAAAATTCTCGGCGTCAGCCCGCATCGCGCAGCTGCTTTTCGCCTCGATCTGCCAATCTCCGCGCCCCATCCGCTTTGTCCACAAAATATGGGCGCTAGCGCAAAGCGGATCGTCTGGGTGGATGGTCCAGCGCTCCACGCTGACAGCCTCCTGCCAAAGCCCATGATCCAGGTCCTCGGTGATGCCGAAATCATTTTCGATGATGATGGTGGTTTCGCCTGTTGCCATGTCGGTTTCCTGGCGCCTTGATGAATGCGCCTTGCGCCGCATCGCGATATTCCAGGGGCTGGCTCCTTCGGGTTTCTCGAAATGCCATTCATTGCCAGTTGCGGTTGGCCGAACGGGCAGGGCGATGCTTCCGCCTTCAATGGTGAATGGCGCTTTGCCCGGTGCAGGCCAGACAAAGGGCCAATAGGCGTTGGATACGGCAATACGCAGTTTTCTGCCCGGCATCAGCCGGTAGGCGATCTGGTCGAGATCCAAGACAACATCAATTGCCTCACCGGGAACAAGGGGTTGCGGATTTTCGTGGTTCTTCCAATGCGTCAGGTTCAACACGCCCATGGTGATCAATGCCGAACTGCCGGTCTCGTCAACATCGCAAAGCCGAACCGCAATCTGGCCGAATGGCATTTGCGGCACGATGCGCAGATGGATTTTTGCTGCGCCGACGATGTCGGTCACAGCGTCAAACCCGTCATGGTCAAAGACTACCGATCTGGCATCATCGACGCGTTGCTCGCCCGGCAATTCTGCGCCAAATGTGAAGGGAAAATATTCGCCAGTAGCGGAGCCGCAATCGGCAGGCGAATCGACAATCCTCGATACCGGACCCGGGTCCTGCGCCAGCAAGTTGCCGCTGAGATGAAGCATTCTGGTGGAATGGCTTGCCGACGGCCAAGTCTCATTGGCAATCCAGCGGCCAGGGCGCTCATCGTGCCACATTGCCGGCTTCACCGGGT
>JAGRLM010000079.1 GCA_020441795.1 Nitratireductor sp. | reverse complement strand
GATGGCAATTCACTCGGCCTCTTTTCAAGGTAACGAAGATGCGGCGCGCGGACAGGCTGTTCCAGATTGTGCAGCAATTGCGGGCTGGTCGCCTGGTTACTGCAAGAATGCTGGCTGAAAGGCTGGAAGTCTCCGAGCGCACCATCTATCGCGACATCGCCGATCTGCAGGGTTCGGGCGTTCCCATTGATGGCGAGGCGGGCATCGGCTACCTGATGCGGCAGGGCTATGACCTGCCGCCGCTGATGTTCACCCGCGAGGAGATGACTGCCCTTGTGATCGGAGCGCGCATCACACGCGCATGGGGCGGTGCCCGCATGGCACTCGCCGCCGAGGACGCACTGTCAAAGATCGAAGCCGTTCTGCCACCCGGCGAACGCGAGCGTGCCGGTGAGGTCAGGATCTATGCCTTCGACAACCAGATGCAGGATGCCGAGCGCCGACATCTCGACACGATCAATGCCGCCATTGCGGCCAGCTCAATGCTAGAACTCGACTATCGCGATGCTGAAAATGCACGCACGCTGCGCCAGGTGGAACCGCTGAGCCTGTTCTACTGGGGCAAGGTCTGGACACTGGTTGGATGGTGTCGCCTGCGCGAGGACTTCCGGATGTTTCGCCTCGACCGAATTGATTCGCTCAGGGAAACCGGGGAGACATTCCCGCGTGTTGCCGGTCGCACGCTTCAGGATTTCCTGTCCGATCTTGTCAACCGGGAAGGCGTTTCGACGCCGCCCGTGCGGGGCGGCGTCTGATCGCTGATTTATTATTCGTCTTCGCTCTTGCCCGAGAATTTCGAGAAGACGGAAGCCGCATCAACATCTTCTCGCTTGCGGATATCATATTCGTCATCCGCGGCATTCTGTGTTTCGGAAGCGGGTTGCAGGGTCTGGCTTTCAACTTCCGGATCCGGCTGCGGACGACCCTTGTTGGCCTTCTGCACTTCCATGTCGAGCGCGATCTGGGTGCACAGCCCAAGCGTGACCGGGTCCATCGGCGTCAGATTTGCCGTGTTCCAATGCGTGCCTTCACGAATGGATTCAATCGTTGTCTTGGTCGTGCCGACCAGACGGATGATTTGTGAATCCTTCAATTCCGGATGATTGCGCAGCAACCAGCGAATGGCATTCGGACGGTCCTGCCGCTTGGATACCGGCGTGTAGCGCGGCGCGCGGCGCTTGACCGTTGGCACCACAACCTTGGAAACTGATACTTTCAGCTTGTAGTTCGGGTCCTTCTGGCCGCGCTCCAGTTCGTCGCGCGACAGCTGACCATTGGTGATCGGGTCCATTCCACGAATGCCCTGCGCATTTTCGCCATCGGCAATGGCTTTTACTTCCAGCGGATGCAGGCGGCAAAAGGTTGCGATCTGGTCAAAGGTCAGTGAAGTATTGTCCACGAGCCAAACGGCTGTGGCTTTCGGCATCAAAAGCATTTCGGACATTCGCGTAAATCTCCTCGTTTGCCGCCCGGGTTCTCCGGGGGCCCCGAAGGCCTAGCCTTCAGGAAGTCACGTGACTGATGTCAGGGATAACGCTGATATAGCGTTTTAGCCCGTCAAGCGCAACTGCCGAGAAACACCTGTTCGGGGTCATGTCCCGACGGTCAGGACAATCTTTCCCGCATGTGTGCTTCCTTCCATTCGCGCATGTGCAGATGCCGCATCGCTCAGTGCAAAGGTGCTGTCCATCAGCGGGCGTATCTTGCCCGCCTCGATCAGCGGCCAGACCTTCTCCTCCAACTCCCGCGCCAGACCGGCCTTGAATTCGACCGTCCTTGCCCGCAAGGTCGAACCGGTATGATGCAGGCGCTTCATCATCAGCTTGGCAAAGTTCACCTCTGCCTTGGGCGACTGCAGAAACGCTATCTGCACGATGGTTCCGTCCATCGCAGCCGCGTCATAATTGCGCTCGATGTAACTTCCGCCCACCATGTCCAGAATGAGATCGGCACCCCTGCCATCCGAAAAATCCTGAACCTTGGCAACGAAATCCTCATCCCGGTAATTGATTGCGAGATCTGCACCGAGCTTTCGGCAGACATCGCATTTTTCTGTCGAGCCTGCCGTGGCGATGACAGTTGCGCCAAATGCCTTGGCAAGCTGGATGGCGGTTGTTCCAATGCCACTGCTGCCGCCATGAACGAGAAAGACCTGCCCGCGCTTCAAACCGCCGCGCTGGAAAACATTGTGCCAAACCGTGAAGAACGTCTCGGGAATGGCGGATGCCTCCTCCATCGAGAGATTCCTCGGGATGCTCAGTGTGTTGGAAAGATGTGCCGCGCAATATTCGCCATACCCACCACCAGGAACAAGCGCCATAACCTTGCGGCCCAAAACCGAGGCATCCACCCCCTTGCCAACCGCAGCAATTTCGCCGGCAACTTCAAGACCGGGAATATCCGGAGCTCCTGGCGGCGGCGGATAGGCGCCCATGCGTTGCAGGCAATCTGGTCGGTTGACACCAGCGGCAGCAACCTTGATCAGAACTTCGCCCTCCGCTGGAACTGGAACCGGCCGATGTTGCGATACCAGTACTTCCGGCCCCCCTGGTTTCGTCATGCCAATGGCAGTCATCGTTTCGGGAATTTGCATGATATTCCTTTCGAATGCGCGTAGCGCAGCCCATAGCCGCAGGTAAAGCCCATTGTTGCAGGCAAATTGTCTGATCGAGCCCCATGCATTACAGTTACCCAAAGCGACGGTAAACCCGCCGGGGCAACCGGAATCGGAGTGGAAGCGATGATTTTTGATGATGACAGGCCGCGACCGGCACAAAACTACCAGATCGGACAGATACTGGAATCGCTCTCGGTCGAGGAAATCGATGCAACCATTGCCCGGCTCGAAGAAGAAATTGAGCGGCTGAAACGCGCTCGCGACCAGAAGGCCGGTCACATCGCGGCTGCAGCTGCGCTGTTTTCAAAGCCGAATGGCTGAAAGCATTAACCAGTCATTAAGCTTTATGGGGCATTAATATAGTCATTCGGTTTTTACCGGATTCATCCCGGGTGGCCCCTGTCCACCTTGTATGAGCCTCCCTGTATAACTCTTCAGAGCCGCTTCGTTGCGGCTCTTTTTTTGTTCAAAATCAATCGGTTTGCCTGCACTTAGGCAAAAGTTAACCCGATACATACAGGAATGGTGGATGAAATTGCCTGTCCGGATTACCCGCCAAGCCTGCTTTACTGCGAGCGCTATCGGGGCTAGAACTTCGGGCAACAAGGGACTGAGCATGAATAGCGAAAACGACATCCGGATCGAAAACACCATCAAGCTGGGTGAGCGCTTTGCCAATTCGGGCAAGTTCCGCGAGCTTTTTCGTTCCGGCATGACACTGGTGGAAGAAAGCGCGACCTTTCTTGATGGCCCCGGCCGCAAGGCAGCGCGGGACCTGTCGCGCCAGTCCTCGCTGCTTTATGGCGCAGAATCGATGCGCCTAACCACACGCCTGATGCAACTTGCATCCTGGCTCCTTTTGCAGCGCGCCGCCAGCGAAGGCGAAATGACGCGCCAGCAGCTGATCGAGGAAAAATCCAAGGTGCGTCTGGAAAACATACCGCAAACCAGAATCGGTGCGGGCTGGGAATTGCTGCCGCCGGAATTTGTCGATCTGGTCGAGCGTTCCCTGATGCTGGAAAAACGGATCGTCTCGCTCGACAGTGAACTCTATGGCGAACGCGTGCCCGCCAGCGAACAGCCCGACAACCCGGTTGACCAGCAGATCAACCTGCTGTCGACCGCCTTTGGTGCTGTCCGCCAGAAATAGGCCAAAGGCAAGCCCGCAAGTTGCACCAGAGCCACCCGCAGGTCATCTTGCCAGCCCAAACAGAAAACCCGGCACGAAGGCCGGGTTTTTGCGTTTTGCCAGGATACTGCCGGTTTTACAACGATATCAGATGCCGAAGCCTTCGAACTTCTTCTTGAAGCGCGA
>JAGRLM010000533.1 GCA_020441795.1 Nitratireductor sp. | reverse complement strand
GCCCGCCGCTTTCATGAATTGGCAGACAAGGTGATGCTCATCGCTTCGGGCCGATTGGCGCAGCTCTATCAAGCCGCTTTCGAGGCAATCGGTTTGGCGCATGAGATGGTGGACGCGGACCTTGCCGTGAGGCTCGGCCTGTATTCGGCCTGCAGCAGCATCTGGCCACAAACCTCCTCGCGCCACACAGGATCCTCACGCCCATGACACCCCTTGTAGCCTTTCCTGCGATGCGCCGATCACTCGTGGCCATTCTTCGCGGCATCAGGCCTGAAGAGGCTGGAGATACGGCAGCCGAGCTGGTTGATGCCGGCTTTTCGGCCATTGAGGTTCCGTTGAATTCACCCGACCCTTTTACCTCCATTGAGGCCATGGCAAGGATAGCACCTGCTGATTGCCTGATCGGCGCGGGCACGGTTCTTAATACCGAGGATGTCGAGCGTCTGTATTCGGCTGGTGGCAAACTGATGGTGAGTCCGAATGTCGATGGTGCGGTAATTCAGCGTGCCGGCCTGCGCGGCATGGTCACAATGCCTGGTGTCTTCACGCCGACCGAAGCCCTTTGCGCAGTTCACTACGGAGCATCCGCCTTGAAATTCTTCCCGGCAAGCGTGCTCGGTCCCTCGGGCATCAAGGCCATCATGGCCGTGCTTCCCGGTGGCATCGGGATTGGGGCCGTTGGTGGCGTTGGCAATGATGACTTTGCCGCCTATGCCGCAAATGGCATCAGGACGTTCGGGCTTGGCTCAAGCCTTTACAAGCCCGGAGCCAGCGCCAGCGAGACGGGCAGGCTCGCCCGCCAGGCAATTGCAGCCTATGACGCGGCATTTGGTTTGGAAAATTCATGAAACCCGCTCTTGGCGTTTGCTACTATCCGGAACACTGGCCCGAGGAAAACTGGCCGGATGACGCTCGCCGCATGGCAGAACTTGGTATCCGCTTTGTGCGCATCGGGGAATTTGCCTGGTCGCGGCTGGAGCCATCACGCGGGAATTACCAGTTCGCATGGCTGGACCGAGCCATTGACGTTCTGCATGAGGCTGGACTGCGCGTCGTGCTGGGAACTCCTACCGCCACGCCGCCCAAATGGCTGGTTGATGAAATGCCGGACATGCTCCCGGTCGATGAGCAGGGCAGGGTGCGCGGCTTTGGATCGCGCCGTCATTACTGCTTTTCGCATCAGGGCTATCGCGCAGAGTGCAGACGCATAGTTACCGAGCTAGCCCGGCGCTATGGGCACCATCCAGGCATTGCCGCCTGGCAGACCGACAATGAATATGACTGCCATGCCACGACCCTGTCATGGTCGGTGGCGGCAAGGGATGGCTTTCGCGAATGGCTGGCGCAACGCTATCAGTCGCCCGATGTTCTCAACCGCGCCTGGGGCAATGTCTTCTGGTCGATGGAGATCAGCGATTTCGATGAGATCGAATTGCCAAACCTCACCGTGACGGAAACCAATCCCGCACACCGGATGGACTTCCGCCGGTTTTCCTCCGATCAGGTGGAAAGTTTCAACCGCTTGCAGGTCGATATCATCCGCGCCCATTCTCCAGGCCGTGATGTGATCCACAATTTCATGGGCAGGACGCTCGCCTTCGATCATTTTGATGTCGGCAAGAGCCTGGATATCTCCAGTTGGGATGCCTATCCGCT
>JAGRLM010000078.1:714-6080 GCA_020441795.1 Nitratireductor sp. | reverse complement strand
GGCGTCAGTTGCAGACGCGAACGCGCTTGAAGCGCAGATTGCCGTAATAGTCCCAGAACTTGATCTTCTTGGTGTAGCAGTGCGGCTGGTAGTAGTAGTTGTTGTAGCCGCTATAGTGGCGATGGCTGTGATAGCTGTTGTAGCCACCGTTATAGCCATAACCGCCAGCCTGTGAAGCCGTGGTTGCACCAAGCATTGCCGAACCTGCGAGAACGGCGACTGCGACTGCGGTAGAAAGGGTCTTGCGGATCATTGTTTCTCTCCATGATCTGTTTCGTTTTCATCGGGGCGTTGTTGCCTTCCGATGAACCCAAGATATGGCGGTATGGAAAGAACCGCTGTGCAATTTGGCACAGGAAGGCTGTTTTTCGCCCTGCAAGACAGAAGAAACTTTTTAAAGCATTGTTATTATTGAACTATTCCGGCCACGAGAAAACCGACTGTCCACGGCATGCCCCGAAGAGCCATGGTTTGCGACCACCTTTTGGCCTGTCACCCTTCGTCATCGACCAGGATTTGCCTTGACTTTGAGAAATATTGCCGACGGGTAAGCACCCCCACCACGAACAGGGTTGAGGCTGCCAGGAACCATGGCCCGATAAACCAGCCGAGATAGGCAAGCGCAAAGAAGATGCCGCGAAGGCCGGAGGTGAAGTGCCTGCTGGCATTGATATTCATGTCAGCTGCCTTGAGCGCCGCCTTGCGCATTGCTGCCTCATTGCCTTCGGCGCGGTGCGGCACGGCACCGATCAGGATCGAGCAATAGTTGAACAGCCGGTATGACCAGGCGAATTTGAAGAACGCATAGACAAAGATGACCATCAGGCCGAGCACCTTGGTCTCCCACAAGCCCCTTGGCAGCGCTGAACTCAATTGCACGTCGCGATAGATCTGCAATACCTGGTCGGTCGCACCAAGCAGTGCAAACGAGCCGCCAATGGCAAGGATCGAGGCGGAGCCGAAAAACGCCGCTCCCTGCTGCAATCCGTTCAGGATCGCTGTGTCGATCATTCGCAGGTCCCGCGCCGCCATGGTCAGCATCCATTCGCGCCGCTTGTGTGCCATCAGTCCTGAAAGGCTGCGAAAACCCAGCATCGAATGATCAATGACGAGGTCAAAGGCCAGCCAGCAAAACAGGAAGAAGCCGAGCGTGATGAAATCCGGCAGCGTCAGCCCTTCGCCCAGACCTACCCCAAGACCTGGCATCAGCTCACTCAACGTATTGGCGGCAGGCGGCGCTGGAGCGCCTGCGGCAGTGCCGAAACGATGATGCCGCGCAGCCTTTGCCAGCCTACGCCGAGAATGAGCACGATCAGGCCGACCATGAATACCGGCAGCGCCGCCAGCTGCGACAGGTCCAGATTGGCCTCCTTCGCTATCACGCCTATGGCGATGCCGAGCGAGATCAGCCCGGATGTCACGAAGGCACGCCGGTCGATGATGATGCCGATCACCATCATTATCGCGACAACCACCAGCGCTATGATAGCCTGGCCGAAGCCATTTTCGCCCTGAAACCAGCCTCCGCTGCTATCGTTGTAAAATACAAGCGCAAACACCGAATAGAGCATGGCTGGTGCTGCAATGAGATGCAGCCAGAAGGCGACATCCGAGCGCCGCGTCACCCGCGCAGGATCCCGCAGGTCAAAATGCATCGATACAGCAAAGACAGCAACCGCGAAGGCAAAGGCCAGCAGCAACAATTCCAGCGGCGCGTTCTGGAAGATGTTCTCCTGCCCCATGATGGATTGCAGCAAGGCGGCAGAAAGGAAGAAGGCGAGGAACGCGACAGAAGCAATCATCGCCGCCAGTGCAGCGGGCACGCGGTAGCGCCAGTAATACGGGATCAGCGACAGCGGCAGTATCAGGAACACGATTACGCCGCCACGCGCACCCCCGTTTGAAACCGGATCGTCAATCAACTGCATCGCGATCCCGCTCACGCAAACGCAGTAATAGATGCTCAACACGAATGCAGGCAGAGCAAGGCGCTGGCGCAGCACCAATATCTCTGCCAGCACCAGAATGGCGACAAGGGTGACCACCGGACCGGTAATCTCTCCCAGAACCTGGGAGGCAAGGCCCCAAAGCCCGCTCATCGCCGCAATCACGCCGATGGTGATGAGAATGTCATGAAAACCACGCACGAAGCGCGGCGCCTCGCTGTCTTCAAGTGGATTGCTGTCCGGCTCCTGCGGCCCGTCAAGATCGGGAAAGATGGCATCAGGATGCGCAGCCTTGGCGGGAAAGCCGCGATCAGCCAGAAACCGAGCCAGCGCACCCGATTGCTCTGAGGTGAGAATGCCTTCATCGGCTGCGTCTTGCAGCGCCCTTGCCAGATCCGCCAATCGATTTATTTCCCCGGTTGCACTTCAACGGACCTTGCCACCGCAATTGTGGCAGGGCAAGCAGGCATTGCATGGCAATTGATCCGTATCATGGCGCGCGTGGCCAAGACTGATCATTCTTGGCGCATGGAACAGCCCGTCTCAACGCCCACCCTCAGCCGCGTCCTCACCTTGCCACTGCTTGTTTTCTATGGCGTTGGCGTCACGGTGGGCGCAGGCATCTTCGCGCTTATCGGCGAGATCTTGCTGGTTTCGGGTGATCTGGCTCCGGCCGCCTTTCTGCTTGCAGGCGTCATTGCCGGAATGACCGGCTTGTCCTATGCGCTTCTGGTCGCGATCTTTCCAAAAGCTGGTGGTGAGGCCGTATTCGTCAACCGTGGCCTTGGGCACATACTTGGCTGGTTCGCGGGAACCGGTGTCGCCATCACCGGGATCATTTCAAGCGCGGCAATTGCGCGTGCCTTTGCCGGCTATGCCGGAAGCATAGTGCCAATGCCGCACTCGGTACTGATCCTCATGGTCATTCTGCTGCTGGCTGGCGTTGCCGCATGGGGAATACGCGAAAGCGTCTGGTTTGCAGCTATCATCACTGTGCTTGAGGTCTCGACGCTGCTTGTGGTCATCGCCTTCGGCTTGCCACTTCTTGATAACCTGCCTCCGATCTCGCAAATGCTGCCACATTCCATCGACGCCACAAAGCCGGTGCTGGCCGGTGCCGTACTGGCCTTCCTTGCCTTTATCGGTTTCGAGGACATCGAAAACATGGCCGAGGAAACACTCGATCCCGCCAGAACCGCGCCGCGCGCGATCTTCTGGACCCTTGGCGTTACCGTTTTTCTGTATCTCGCCTTGGCACTGGTGGCCATTTCCTCGCCAATACGCGATGCTATCTCGCATTCATCTGCACCCATGGCGCTGCTTTTTGGTTCAACCACCGGGCTCGATGCAAGGCCGGTAATTGCCATTGCCGCAATAGCCATGATCAACGGCATTCTGGTGCAGATCGTCATGGCAGCGCGGGTGATTTATGGCATGGCCAATGAAGGCCTGCTTCCCGCCTGGTTCGGCACAGTCAGCCAGAAGCGCAGGACCCCGCTGCGGGCAACAATAACCGTTGCCTTGGCAATCGTCATACTGGCACTTGCCGTCCCTCTCGTTCAGCTTGCCGAGGCAACCAGTGTCGTCACGCTTTCGGTATTCGCGCTGGTCAATCTTTCACTCTTCACCCTTGGCGGCAACAACGCACATCCCGGCCTTGCGCGCTGGCGCTGGGTCGGCCTCCTGGGCGCTGCAGTTTGCCTCCTGGTACTGGCATTCCAGGCCAGCACATGGCTTTGATTGCCAAAGCAAAGCCGCGCAACAGCGTTGCGCGGCCGGTTGGTTTGGTAATCCTTCAGCAGCGAGACTGGGCGACCGCTACCGGCTTCAGGCCTTCTTGGCCGGGCAGGTCGAGACGCCGAGGATGGAGTAAAGCGGGCATGAGCCAACAAGCCCCGTCAGCAGCGGCACCACGCCGATCAGCGTCCAGTAACGCCACGACGCTTCGGGATAGACGAAAAACGCCGCAAGCAGCGCCAGACCGACAAGGATGCGCAGGCCGCGATCCAGTGAGCCTTCATTTGTCTTGAACATGGCAGTGATCCTTCCTGTTTATATTAGGAAGTAATAATATACACCAGTCCTGCCCGTTGTCCATTGATCGGGATCAACCGCGCAAACAAATGCGTCAATGGCCTTCGAAGGCGATCAGCGTTCTAACCGGCACGCCCAGCGCCTCGATCTTCGCCCGCCCACCCAGTTCCGGCAGATCGATCACAAAGCATGCTGCTACGACATCAGCACCCATCTGCTGTAGCAATTTGACCGCGCCTTCCGCCGTGCCCCCGGTGGCAATCAGGTCGTCGACCAGCATCACCTTCTGCCCCGGCTTCACAGCATCGCGATGCATTTCCATTTCGTCGACACCATATTCGAGGCTGTAGGCGATGCGCACCGTTTCGTGCGGCAGCTTGCCCTTCTTGCGGATCGGCACGAAACCCGCAGAAAGCTGGTGGGCAATCGCCCCGCCCAGAATGAAGCCGCGCGCCTCGATACCTGCGACCTGCTCGATGCCCGTGCCTGCATAGGGATGCACCAGTTCATCCACGGACCGCCGAAAGGCCCGCGGCTGGTTCAGCAACGTGGTGATGTCGCGAAACTGGATGCCGGGCTTGGGATAGTCGGGAATGGTGCGGATTGATTCAGCAAGTGTAGTCTGCAGGGTCTTGTCCATGTCGGCTCCATGCGTCGAATTCACTCTGCCACAAAAACAACAAGGGCCCTGCGATGCAAGGCCCTTGATGCTTTGTCCATTGGCTACTGGTATCAGTCGCGTTCCTTGAGGCCCGCCCATACCGCCTTCTTCGACAGATACAGCAATATCGCGAAGATCGACAGGAAGATCATGACCTTGAAGCCCAATGCCTTGCGCTCGACCAGCTTGGGCTCGGCTGCCCACATCATGAATGCCGCAACATCATGCGCATACTGGTCAACCGTTTCCGGCGAGCCGTCTTCATAGGTAACGACTCCGTCTGAAAGTGGCGGCGCCATTGCAAGTGCCGGACCAGCGATGAAATACGGATTGTAATGCGCCGTATCCGGCACTTCGACACCGGCTGGCGGATCCTGGTAACCAGTCAGCAACGAGTAGATGTAGTCCGGACCGTTTTCCGCATAGAGCGTGAAAATGTCGAAGATGAAGGTTGGAAAACCGCGCTCTGGCGCACGTGCCTTGGCCAGCAGCGAGAAGTCCGGTGGTGCTGCACCATTGTTTGCCGCCGCTGCTGCTTCCGTGTTCGGGAATGGCGACGGGAACTTGTCGGAACCAACCGCCGGCCGCTCGAACATGTCACCTTCGGCATTCGGACCATCGGTGACGGTGTACTCTGCGGCAAATGCCTTTACCTGTTCCGGGCTGTAGCCCAGTTCTTCGAGGTCGCGGAAGGAAACCAGGCTCATCGAGTGGCAGGCCGAGCA
>JAGRLM010000078.1:261-526 GCA_020441795.1 Nitratireductor sp. | reverse complement strand
CGTGCAATCCCGGAACCAAAAGTCTTGATGTTCATGATTGTGTTCTCCGGATTGCGGTTATTCAGCAGGTGCCGCAGCTGCCTTCTTCGGCAGGATGGCATCAGCAATGCTGGCAGGCAGCGGCTTCGTCTTTTCCACCCAGCCAAGAACCGGCAGGATGACGAGGAAGTGCGCGAAGTAGTAGATCGTCAGCACGAGCGAGAGGAACGGATAGATCCCTTCCGCCGGCCGAGAGCCGAGATAGCCAAGACCCACACACACGATC
>JAGRLM010000078.1:0-143 GCA_020441795.1 Nitratireductor sp. | reverse complement strand
CCGCCAAGCTTCGAGTCTATCAGCACCACATCCGTGAATGGCAGATAGATGTTGAAGGTGATGGCGCGCAGGATCGCGTAGAATGGCAGGAAGTACCATTCAGGGACGATATGGTTTGGCGTCTTCAGCGGATTGGCCGGAAT
>JAGRLM010000532.1 GCA_020441795.1 Nitratireductor sp. | reverse complement strand
TGAGTGGTGATGGCAGGCAAGAACGGAGAGAAGTTGCGGCTCGCCGTTACCCTGAACGCTTATGCCTTGTCGGTTATTGCCGTATTGATCGTCGTGTATCTGGTTGGAAATGTTCTGGGCAGAATGCAGTTTCCAACTGATGGAAAAGAAATATCCAGGCAATTTGGCCTACTGCGATACGTCTATCCACTGGTTAATCCTGAGCCTCTGGAAAAATACATTTACCTGACACTCGTGATATCAATCACGCTTGTCACTCTGGGTTTCGCCAAACTCGCAACCGGCTATGACAGATTCCTCAAATTTCCACCGGCCCATATTACCGGTGCGGTTCTGGCCGTGCTTGCCGCTGCTTTGTTATATTATGGATATCCGAGCATCGCCCCGCCGGTAACGCCCAGTTTTTTCCTTGCCTTTGCAAGGAATATTCTGGCGAGCATCACCATAACACTTCTGATGTTTTTGGGTTTTGGTTACGTTTCGGAGCGCGCCCGCAATCTGATCGTATTGCTGCTGGCGGTCGGCATTGTGACTTACCTGGCCAGGCAGGTCGTGACGACGGGCTTCGATCAGATTATCCAGAGCACCCATTACGAGGTTTTTGCCTACCCGATCATTCAACAATTCCTTGGTGATCCGATACTGGTGACTCAACGCTCGCAATATGGGCTGTACCCGATTTTTCTGGAGCCCCTCTGGGCCTTTGTCACACCCAGGCCGTTTCAGATCTCTTTCGTGTTCGCGCTACTCTTCTCGTTCTCGTTTGCAGCCTTCATCTGTTTCATTGCCAGGACAACGGTAACCTGGATTGTCACAATACCGCTGACGCTTGCGGGCATCGTGTTTTCCCTGCTGTGGTTTTCTTTCTGGCCCACCGACTTGTATCTGCAACTATTCCCGCTGAGGCTCGTGTTTCCTGCGGTTGCGCTGTTGTTGGCCCTCCGCAGACCGCCGCAGACGACAGCCTGGCTGGTTTTCTCCTACGTCCTGCTTTGGCTTGGCGCCTATTGGAACCTGGAAAGCGGCATCATCGGACTGGCCACGTTCACCAGCTTCGTGCTGATTGGCGGTGGTGAGATAAGAAACGCGGGCTGGCTGCGGTCGGCGCTCAAATTCGTCGTTTTGATCGGCAGTGCCGGCCTGGCGGTGTTTGTACTGGTGAACCTGTATTTTCTGGCACGCTACCACGTGTTCCCGGAGTGGAAACAGTTCCTGATCCACATTCAGGTGTATTCTCTCGGCCTTAATGCCCTGCCGATACCCAGGATTGGCATTTGGGAGTTGTATCTGGGGATCTACGGGCTTTCGTTCATCACTGCATTCCAGTCGGTCTTCACCAATCGTGGCAAGGAAACAGACCGACGTGCCGGCGCGTTGTCTGCAATGGCCGTCATGGGAATTCTGTATCTCTATTATTACGTAGGCAGGTCGCACAATCTGGTTATTTCCTGGGTGTCGTTTCCCGCTTTCATCTGCCTGGCATTGCTGATCGATGAACTGCTGCCTTTGCTTGCGCGCGTGAAGGTCAGGAAAGTCATAAGTCATCTGGCTTTTCTGGTGGCGGCTACGATTTTCACGTCGATGTTCATGTACATCAATTATTTCAAGGTGATACACCGGAACTGGTTCATCCTGTATCACCACATGGACCCCTTTCCGGTCGAAGTGAAGATCACGAAATCCCTGGAGTGGCTGGAGAGATCGCGAGTTGCGGCCGACGACGACATTCTGTTCCTGACGCCCTATGCCACCATTGCCCAGGTCCGTTTGGGCAGGCCGGGCCAAGTCCATGCCGATGGCATCTGCCAGATATGGTTTGAAGAAGACGCCCGGGAGGTCGTAAGTGTCATCGAGAATCCGAAGACACGCGTAGTTGTCCTGGACGGGACCTCAAATTGTCCGATAGGCGAGATCGTCCTTCATGGGGCAATCGACCCGAAGATTCCCGACTATCTGCAGTCCAACTTCGATGAGGTCGAGACGCCGGAAGACCGCGGTGACGGCATGAGGATTTACGTCAGGAAGTCCTGATCCCAATCCCGCGTTGGACTGCGGTTGTGGCTCGGCTTGTTCACCGGGCTTCCGCGCCAACTCTCAGCCCGTCGATGAAAAGCGACACGAAACAGTCGGCGATTTCCTCCGACGTCGCGGGACCGTCGGGCTCGTACCAGCGCCAGATCCAGTTGAGCGCTCCCATCAGCAGAAGTTCCGCGATCTTCGTCGGGACTGGTGCAACCGAGCCGTCGGCGATCCCTTCCTCGATCAGCGCCAGCAGATTCTCGTCGAGCTTCCTGGCGCGCCGGTGGATTTCATCGCGGGCTTCATCCGGCAGGCAATGGAACTCGTTGACCACGGCGAGCGGCCCGCGGTTGGGGGCCTCCAGGATGATCATGCGCAGATAGTTGACGATCTTCTCAAGGCCGCTGTTCTCCTGGCCTCTCACCTGTTCCATGGCGTGATCGCAGTAGTCGAGCGTCACCTCGTAGCATTTCTGCAGAAGAACGGGCTTCGATCCGACATAGTAGTAGAGCGAGGTCTTGGTGATGTTGAACTGGGCTGCGATCTCGTCGAGCGAGGTCGCAGCATAGCCACGCTTGTTGAACATGTTCGCCGCTGCGCGCAGAACGGCATCGCGCTTGATCTGATGATCCCGGGGCCTGTCGAAGACATTGACGAGGCCCGGGTGCTGCGTTGTCATGGTGTCTCCGCTCACTACCCTGTCGCCTTGTCCGGTCTCACATGCAACTCCCGATCTCGCCCACCGCAGCAGTATTGTTGCAGGCGGTGTATCGCCGCGGCCGGGACTCGCTCCTTGCCCGTCGCTTAGCCGAATTTGGCGGGTCAATACAACCTGCGGCACGAACTCAAATCTTCGGCAATCTCCGCCGCCGGCAATGTAGGCGCACCGCAACCAGCGGCTGTATCAACCGCTTGATCGCCCATCGCTGGTCACGCACCATCCTAGAAAATAAGCACCAGTCTGTAAACTTACCCTTCGGTACATACGCACACTGGACATTAAGTTGGCCCGCGTGGTAGCGAATTGGTCGAGGGCGCCGGGGGAGACGGCGCAAGGGAAGAGGTGGAACCGTTCGCCATGTCGACGGCAGTCCAAAGCGCAAGATTCAAGCCGACCGTGGAATTGATCGTGCTCCTGGCGAGCGCACTTGCCGCGGTCGTCTTCGCGTTCACGGTCGACGGCTTTGCAACCCTTTCCAATTTCGAAAATCTCGCGCGCAATTCCGCCCCCTTGCTGATCCTGAGCTGTGCAATGGGGATCGTCGTGATAGGCAGGGGACTTGATCTCTCGCAGATCGCAGCGCTGACCGCTGTTACCTCGGTTTTCGGCGTGCTGCTGATGTCCGGGCAGCCGGCGACTCTGGCGCTGGGAGCCGCAGTATGTGCCGCCATCTTGCTCGGCCTTTTCAACGGATGGCTGATCGCCTACGCCGAAATCCCTTCACTGCTTGCGACGCTGGCGACGGCGATCCTTTTCACCGGCATTGGCCGTTGGGGCATTCTGCGCGGCGAATATCTTTTGCTGCTGCCCAAGGAACAGCCGTTGATCGCCTTCCTTTCGGGTGGGCGGATCGCTGGCATTCCGGTATCGATTGCCACCGCGCTGTGCGTTGCGGCGATCACCTGGTTCGTGCTGGCCCGCACCGCCTATGGTCGCGCCGTCTACGCTATCGGCGACAACGCGGCGACCGCGCGTCTCGGTGGCCTGCCGGTCCGTCCGGTTACCCTGGTTGTCTATGTCTTCGTCGCGCTCGCCGCCACGATAGCCGGGCTGCTGGTTGCCAGTTCGAGCGGCACGGTCGATTTTCGCACGGTGACCAACGGTACGCTGCTTTT
>JAGRLM010000077.1:3446-3781 GCA_020441795.1 Nitratireductor sp. | reverse complement strand
CCGATTTCGATATCCTCGAAATTGCCTTGCTTGTCCGGACCAACCGAGACGATGACCTTGCCCTCGCCGACAATCGGATCCTTGAACTGGCTGATCTGATAGCCCTGTGGCAGATCAGGGTAGAAATAGTTTTTGCGGTCGAAAACCGAGCGATTGTTGATCTTTGCCTTGAGGCCCAGACCGGTGCGAACGGCCTGCGCCACGCATTCTTCGTTGATGACCGGCAACATTCCCGGCATTGCCGCATCAACCAGGCTGACATTGGCGTTTGGTTCGGCGCCAAACTCGGTGGAGGCTCCCGAAAAAAGCTTGGACCGCGAGGTCACCTGCGCATG
>JAGRLM010000077.1:0-3430 GCA_020441795.1 Nitratireductor sp. | reverse complement strand
ATGACTTCCCAGTCACCGGTGGCACCGGGAATGAAGCGTTTGGGTTCAGGCGTACGGGTATCGATCAGGGTCATTGGATTTCCGGATTCTGCTCTTGGCTAGGAATAAGATCAACTAGCTGTTTTCAGGCGTCTTGAAAACCGATGGAATGGCTTTTTTCAGAACATCGATTACTGCGCGCGCCTCGGCCTTGTCCAGCCCCCGGCCAAAATTGACAGTCTTGGCCCCATAGTCGAATGAAAGCGATGGACGTCCGGTCAGATCCTGCCTGCCATTGCCGCGAACAGGAAGTGCTGTCTGGTTCAATTCCAGGTTCCGGATATGGGCAACCGCATAGCTCTTCTTTCTGACAATGGCATAAACCACCAGCTGGATCGTCACGAAACCGGCTGTCACGATTATTCGCTCGTGGCCGAAAATCATCCATCCCAATGTGCTTACCACGACCGCCTCACCAATTGCCCAACCAATGAGCCAGAGACCCAGGAAACCGATGATAACCGGGTCGTCGTTTCCAACGAGGAATGCTGCGACCGCACCAATCCCGCCCAATGTCCAGCCGGTCAGCCAAACAGCCAGGAAAATCATGACAGGCCATTGACGCTTTGCAGGAATGTCGATGAGCAGCCCGTCACTATTGCGGTGGACGGTAAAGCGCGCTGATCCGGGTTGCTCGATTTCCATGGTTCCCCCTTCAATGACAGGGGTGACAGAACAACAATTTTCCAAAGCCGTCCAGACCAGCGGGCCGGCAATCTCAGGAAAGCCGCTTCTTGCCCAGTCTGGGGTGAATGCGCCTTGCGACAAAGGCACAGGCGAGCAGTGCAGCCCCACCTGCCGCAAAGACCCCGGCAACAGGCGCAAAGACCAGCACAAGTCGCGCAAAGGCAGGAGAAATAACGGCAGATACATCGCGGAATGTGGAATAGACCGCTGCCATCTCCGTGCGCTCGGACGGCTTGACCGTCATCAGGAATGGCAGACCTCCCGCGACATCAAGCACCACCAGGAACAGGGTCGCTGCCAGCATGGCACCAATGGCAACCGGCGGGAACGAAGAAAGCAGGAAGGCCAGCACAAAGAGTGTGGCTGCGCAGACAAATGCGGCAATGATCGTTGTCCGCACGCTGGTCTTGTGCAGGAAGCGCAGCATGAAGGGCGACAGGAACAGGAAGGCATTGGACACGGATAGCGATATCCCGCCCAACTGGTCGCCAAGGCCAGCCTCAACAGCGAATATCGGCACATAGATGATGTAGATTGCCCAGCCTACCGAGCGGATGACGGCAAAGGTCCAGCCCGCGACCAGAGAGGGTTGGCGGAAGAACCGTGCCAGATAGGCCAGAGGATTGGCTGCGGGACGCTTTGCCCGACTGATTGCCTTGCCGTTGCCCATGCGCAGGAACCAGAAAAACGCCAGTTGGCACAGCGAAAAAAAGATCGACGCGATGAAGGGAAATGTCGGCTCGTGATCCATCAGCCATACGCCAAGCCAGGGGCCGACAGACCAGGCCGCACCGCTGAAAAGCAACCGCATGGTTTCGTTGCGAGACATCGAATGGCGCTCGATATAGTCCATCACATAGGCGTTGAAGCATATGGTCAGCACCACCAGTGCAGAGGCATTGAGAAAGACAGCAAGCGGCACAAGGTGCAGCCCGCCAAAAAGGCCGGTCAGGCCGCCTGACACCATCACGATCGAGCCGCAGGTATAGAGCCAGCGGCGGGGAATAAGTCGGTTGAGCCATGGGGTGAACAGCGCGATTACCAGCGAGCCAAGGCCGATGAGAAAATAGAACTCGGATACGGTCTTGGCGTCGCCAAGACTGCGATACATCAGGACGGGATAAACCGATATGACAACCGCGCGTGATGCAGCTTCGAAGGCAGCCAGTATCGCAAAGGATTGCACACCGGGCTTTGCCGGCTGATAGACCGTCAGGGCAATTCTACGCTGGACCAATTGTCTGCCTCCCGCGCATTGGGCCATGTGCCTGCGCAGTTGCGGACTGTCACGGGATTGACATCAATTGGCAAGCATCAAAGCGACTTGGACGCGGTATATTGCGACAGTCGTGGCCTAACCGAGAACCCCATCCAGATCGCGGATGAGATCGGCTGGGTCCTCCAGACCGATGGACAGGCGGAAAATGCCGTCACCGGCAAAGGCACGGTAGCTTTCGAGTTGTTTGCCCTCGAGGCGGAACGAGGTCTGCATCAGGCCGGCCGTTTCCATCCAGAAACACAGCGAACGGTGGTGGCCAAGCGACACGGCATAATGAATGACCTCGAACCCGGTCATCATCCGCTCGGCAACCGCTTCACCTTGCGCCACACCGCCAACCTGGAAAGCGATCATGCCGGAGAAATTATCCATCTGGCGGGTCGCCAGATCATGCTGCGGGTGGCTCTCCAGACCAGGATAGAGCACCTTCGTCACCTTTGGATGGTCTTCCAGCCAGGAAGCCACGGCGAGCGCATTTTCCTCGTGCGCGCGCATGCGCACCGGCAATGTCCCCGCCCCACGCGCAATCAGCCAGGCATTGAAGGGAGACAGGACGCCGCCGTGATGGATGACCGATTCGACATTGATGCGCGAAATCAGTTCGGCGCTGGCACAGACTGCACCGCCAATGGCGTCACCATGGCCGCAGATATATTTGGTCAGCGAGTGCATCACGAGGTCAACGCCGAATTGGGCTGGCCGCGTCGCAATGGGCGTGGCGAAGGTCGAATCGCACGAGACCAGCGCGCCAGCTACCCGGGCGATCCGGCAGACAGCTTCGAGGTCTGTCAGCCGCAACAGCGGATTGACCGGGGTCTCGACATGGACGAGCCTGGTATTCTTGCGGATCGCCTTTTCCAGCGCATCAAGATCGGTCATGTCGACGGCAGTGACCTCGATGCCAAAACGGGGAAGTGTGTCGCGCGCGAGTTCCGCTACTCCTGCATAGCTGACATCGGAGATGATCAAGTGATCGCCCGCCGACAATAGCGAGAAGAAGATCGCCGACATCGCTGCCATGCCCGAGGCGAAACAAAGTGCAGCCTCCGTGCCTTCGAGTGCCGCAAGTTTGCGCTGCAATCCGTCCACGGTTGGATTGCCCCAGCGGCCATAGACAAACGGCGTGTCGGCCCCGAGGTCATGCGCGGAAAAGCCCGCCTTCTCGCGCACCATGAAGGTCGACGACATGCCGATGGAAGGGCCCGCCTCACCGGTATTGGGATCGGGCTCGTCACCTTCATGAACGGCAATCGTGCGGGGCAGGAACTGGTTTTTCAGGGTCATTGTCCGATTCCCATATGGGCTTCAACATGCGTCGAGTTTGCATGAAGCCGACGGAATTGCAAAAGCCGCTCCCCGCTGCGGTTGCCCAATGCGGTTGTCGATTCCGGGCCACACATGGATTCAATGCTGCGGATTGGCCGC
>JAGRLM010000076.1 GCA_020441795.1 Nitratireductor sp. | reverse complement strand
TGGTTCGGCACAACCAGCTGCACTGGCTGCAACGACTGTGCCGGTTTTTCCTCACCAAATTTGCGATAGTTGCCGACGGCAGTTCCCTGGCGATGGCCACTTGAGGGAATATTGGTATTGGCTGCATAAGGCGGCCATGGATCAACCACCTGCAGCGCGGTATTGTGAGGCAAAGTATTGGCCGTGTAGCTCTCGATGAACTCGGTGCGGACCAGATATTGCTGGCAACCGCCAAGTACCAAGGCCGTGCCAAGAAGTGCTGCTGTCCTGATCTTGTTCAACATTTCCCTGTCCTTTTTGCACGCGGTCATTTGTTGCCGGGCTTTTTCAATTCTCAAAAGTCGATGATGTGACCGGAACGGACCGTGCCGCTCTGGCTTTCTGCGACGCGACGCAGATTCGCCCTGCTGATTTCCGTCTTGCCATTGAGGAACAGGTCGACGTCATTGGGCGAGGAAGAAGCATCCAGTGGCGTGGCGATCCGGGTGCCCGGCGCCATCGGACGCACCAGGCGCGGTGTCACGATGATGACGAGGTCGGTTTCCTGCTTGCGATAGGATGAGGAGCGGAAAAGGGCGCCCAGGATCGGTATGTCGCCGAGCCAGGGGAATTTGCGCACATCGTAATTGTTGGTGGATTGCAGGAGACCGGCCATCACGAAGCTCTGGCCATCGCGCAGTTCGACGGTGGTCTTGGCGCGACGTACCACGAGGCCCGGGATCTCGATATCGTTGAACTTGACGGATGATGTCGGGTCGATCTGACTGACTTCAGGCGCGATCTGCAGATTGATCAGGCCGTTGTCGAGGACCGTCGGCGTGAAGTCGAGCCCGACGCCGAATTTCTTGAACTCAACCGTGACCTTGCCGTTGTCGGCAGAAACCGGAACCGGGAATTCGCCGCCAGCGAGAAAGCTTGCCGTATCACCCGACAGGGCAACCAGGTTCGGTTCGGCGAGGCGACGGGCCACACCGCGCGTTTCAAGCGCATGAACCAGCGCATCAACATTCATGCCGGCATCAAGCAGTCGGCCTACAATATTGCCAAATGGCAGTGAACCGGAAATCAGGGAATTGGTCAGTGTCAGACCGGTCGCCGGGGTGGAGGTAACTGCACCGTTCGTGCCGCCGAAAAATTTCGTTCCATTGCCCTTCTGGGCATAGAGGCTCGCGCCGATTTCCTTGTTGTTGACGCGCTGGGCTTCAACGAAACGGACTTCAAGCTGGACCTGGACGGAACCGTTTACCTCGGAAGAATCGACCACATCCTCGTCAAACTGCTTGGCAATGTTTCTGGCCTTGGCTGCTGCCGACGGACTCTTTGCCTTGCCGGTCAGGACCACGCGGCCATTGGCCGACTGCGCCTTGACGCCGGTGTCAGCAATCGTGCGGTTCAGCTTTGCTGTATCGGGGCCAACCTCGATATCCAGCATACCGACCAGTTCCTTGGCCTCGTTGTAAAGCGCGACGCCTGTGGTTCCGGCCTTGGAACCCACGACATAGAAGGAGCGGTCGGTCAGCGGCGTAACCACTGCGATTTCCGGATCGCCAACAACGATCTCGCTGAAAGAGGCATCAGCGCGGAAGGTGCGTGGCTGGGCCGAAGGGATCTGGATCGTCTTGGTATTGCGGGATGGGGAAAGGTGAACAACGCTTTCCTCTGCCTGCGCTGCAAGCGGCATGGCAAGGGGTGTTGCAAGCGCCAGGCCAACCAGCACGAATGCTGTGGCAGCTGATTTCCAGGTATTGCCGAGGCTTTGCATGACATTAGCCTTCTTGTTGTTATCGTTGTCCATTTTTCAATCCGGTCGAAGACCGTTTCCCTTTTCCAGGTGTTATTGAACCTTGTTGGCCGAATCTGCGGTGGCAGTTTCGCCCTTCTCGATCGGCACCGAATGGGCGGTCGATTCCTCGCGTTTGACCACTGTTACGGTGGCAAACTTCTTTTCGGTTTTCAGGAAGGACAGAAATCCGTCATCCTGGGCGCCTGCCTCTTTCGGCTTTGACGTGCCATCGAAGTCGCCCGATGACATGTCGCCCGAGGCAACCTTGTCCTCATCACCAGCACCACGCAGCAGCAGTGAAATTCGGCCGACCGAATTGGCGAGTGCCAGCTTCTGCGCGCCGCCCGAGTCGGTTTCCAGGGTTACCGACTTGGCAACTTTCGGCGCATCGCCGCGCGTATCCGCGTCCTGGTCGATGGAAAGCACCTTGACGTTTTCCATGATGATCTTGGCAACCTGTTCGCCGTCCTCGCGGTCCTTCTTGGTCAGGACAATGTCAACCCGGTCACCCGGCATGACGAACCCGCCAACACCGTTGACCATGTCGACGGGAATGGTGACCGCGCGCATTCCATCTGCGATGATGCCGGCAAGGCCTGCACGGCCGTTTTCGCCGGTCAGCTTGACTGCAAGCAGGGGTTCACCAGCCTCAATCGTCTTGATGGCCTTGCGTTCGCCATCTTTCATGACTTCGGAAATCTTCGTGAAGCCGCCTTCCGGCACTGCTTCCTTGGGCCAGGGAACTTCCTTGAGCTTTTCTTCCGTCAGCTTTTCGCCGAACCGCAACTGGTCAGTTGCAACAACGACTGTCGACATCTCGACGCTCTGCATGTTGCGTTCGCTCTCGATTTCACTGAGGCGCGCCTGTGCCTGGCTGTCGAGCCACTTGTTTCCCGCGAAATAGGAAGTGGCACCGAAGGTAACGGCAAGCCCCGCCATGATGAGTATCTTGGTATTCACGCCATAACCCCTGCAAAAGGTATTTTTTCTTGGCTTGAACCTAGATCACAAGGCTTAAGGCTTCTCTTAATTGCCGCGGGAATTTGCCTCGATTTTTATGCAAATTGCCCCGAAACGGGGCCTCAACGGCATGAATCGATGCGGGTGGTAAACGTGCTGTTGCCAATCAGGCTTTCCAACAGGTTACCAGCACCAGCAGGCGCGGATTTCACGGATTGCGAAACTGTGCTCAGTCCGCCTGGCCTGCGTGCTGGCCAGCGCGCTCCGCCAGTATCTTGCGCTGGTATCGGGTTTGAACGATCTCGACCAGAACCATGGTCACCAGAACAAAATAGAATGTCGCCTTCGACATGACCTGCACGTCGTAGCCGAAGAAGGCGAGGTGGGCGAGGTGACCGCCTTCGCTCATCAGCATGATGCCGACCAGCAGCAGTACGAAAAGCCCCAGCACTTCATACATCCGGTTCTTCTTGAGGAAATTCGAAACGGCCTCCGCCATCAGCACCATCAACATGCCTGATACGACAATGGCTGCGGCCATGACCCAGAACTGTTTGGTCAGCGCGACAGCAGAAAGCACGGTGTCAAAGGAGAAGACGATGTTCATCACGAGGATCCAGAAAAGGGCAGAGCGTACGGTCTTTCCTCCGCCCTCTGCCCTTGCTGTCTCATGCTCTTCCAGATTCATCATGTGGAAGATTTCCTTCATCGCGGTGTAGATCAGGAATATGCCGCCCGCGACCACAATCAGGGAATGCCCGGAGATGCTGCCTTCGATGAATGGCGGAATGTGCAGATGGAAGAAGGGCTCCTCGAAGGTCTCGATCAGCTGAAGCACCACGAACAGCAAGGCGATGCGTAGCGCTATAGCCAGTATGGTTCCCCACCGGCGAACCATCGCCTGATGCTTTGGATCGACCCGCTTCGATTCTATGGAGATGTAAAGCAGGTTGTCGAAACCCAATACGGTTTCCAGCGCGGTCAGCACCAGGAATGTCGTGATATGTTCGATGGAAAACAGTTCGGCGAGCATTCGACTTACTTCCGCGAGTTTGGGTTCCGTTGGGAATCCCTGTTAGCAGAATGGCAAGTCAGGACAAAGCGGGAAAGTCAGGCTGCAAAACGGTCATCAAGCCAATGCACGAAATTTGCCATGACTTTGTCGCGATCGAGATCGTTGAGGCATTCGTGGCGGGTGTCATCAAGAAGGTCGATCGATACATCCTCGATGCCGGCATCCAGTAATTTGGCAGCGAGGCGGGCTATGGACTGGCCGTGGTCGCTGCATGGATCGGCCTTGCCGCCGAGCATGTGGAAGGGCAGGGCCCGCGGCAGGGCAGCAATATTGCCGCGTTTTGCTGCATATTGGACACCCGAAATCACATCCAGCCACAGGCCGATCGAGACATCGAAGCCGCAAAGCGGATCGGCTACATATTTGTCGACCTCCGCCTCGTCGCGCGAAAGCCAGTCCGAGCGGGTGCGGTTCGGCTTGAACTTCGAATTCCAGGCGTCAAAGGTCAGTTTTGGTGCGAGCGTGCTGGTGACGTCCGAACCCTTGAACATGCGCTCGGTCTTGAGAAGGAAAGTGCCGGTTGCTGCAAGCATGTTGTCGTCGAAGGCGGAATTCCAGATTGCCGCAGCATCCACGGTTGCCGCGTGGCGCAGGACATAATTCATGGCAATGACTGCACCCATGGAATGGCCGAAGCAGACGACCGGAACTCCGGGAAAGCTTTCGCGCGCATGGGCATTGATGGCACCGACATCGGCCATGACCTTTTCCCAGCCATCCTTGCTGGCAAACACTCCTCGCGGTGCATCTGCCGCAGACGTGTAGCCGTGTCCGCGATGATCATGCGCGATGGCGCCATAGCCGTTTTGCGCAAGGAATGCAGCAAAGCGGGCATAGCGCGCGGCATGTTCTGCCATGCCGTGATTGATCTGGACGATGGCGCGTGGCGTTCCGCTGGCCTGCTGCAGATAGACGTTCAGCGTTGCCCCGGTGGGGGATGACAGGCTCTGCTGTACCCATGCGGTCATTTGACTTCTCCTTCAGGTGAAGCTTGCACCATGTGTGTTCGAACAGTTACAACAGTTTCGGGGCATATCGACAAGACTGCATTGAAGGAAGCATGAATGCGCTGGCCCGTGATAGCCCTGATTGTTTTGATGATGCCGCTATCGGCATGCCAGACATTGTCGAAATACTATCTCGCCTCCGATGCACCGGAACCAGTCAAGGCAGGGATGGTTGATCCCCGGCTGGAATTGACACGCAAGCTCGGCGCACAGCTTTCACCGGTCATCCGAAACATGGCTGCGCCTTTTGGCCGGTTGCATCATGCCAAGGGATTTGAAGCCGAACTTCGCTCGATCCTGCAGCCGCTCGACATTCTCATTGTCCGGTCGCGCCCTGCCGTGACCCGCGTTGCGTTTCCCAGCCACTTTACCCATGCAGAAGTATGGCTGGGCACAGAGGCGCAAATGCAGGCGCTCGGTGCGTTTTCACTGCCCGGTGTCAGGGAATATCGCGCCGAGATCAGGGCGGGCAAGACCGTGTATGAAGCGGCCAATGATGATGTACATTTGTCGGGTTTCGACCAGATCAGCAATACCGACGAAGTGGTGGTGTTGCGCCCTTCGGGCATGAGTGCGGCGAAGGCGCGCCGCAAATATGCAGCCCTGTTCAATCAGATCGGCATGCCTTTCGATTACAATTTCGACTATTCCGATACCAGCAGGCTGACCTGCATGGAGGCGGTTGCCAATGCCTTTCCCGAATTGCGGATACCGGTTCGATATACCACGGGTCGCTATGCCATCATTCCCGATGACATCGTGCGGCGTGGACTGACGCCGGGTTCGGGTTTGCGCGTCATTGCACATTTCTCCGGCAAGGGATTTGACGATCATGCCGTCAACGATGCCGGATATGTTGCGGGTCTGATCAGCGAGCCGGCGCCCAAGCCGCTTTATCGCGCATCCTATTGAGACGGGTAGATCGGCCTCAGGCGCTTGCGGCCGCGATCATGTCGTCGATATCGGAGGTTTCAAAGCCGAGTGCCTGACCGATTGCGTAGATGGTTTCTGTTTCGCGTTTGTGTTCGACGTAATCGCTCATCATGATCAGCCAGGCGCACTTGACCAGCAAAACCTGAAATTGCGGGCTCAGTCTGGAGCGCTGGCGTTGCAGTTCGCCTGCGATGTCGAAGTCTGGTCCGATCCCCGACAATATGGCGCTGACCTCGTCGCTTGAGATTGCCAGCCCCAACATGCGCTCATGCACATTGATGATGGCCTCGATTTCCTGGCCAGCGATCTTTCCGTCTGCTGCTGCCATTGCCGCCATGGTCTGGACGAGCAGGCGGATTTCGTCCTGGCCATAGGCGGATTCAGTGGCCTTTTGCGGGGCAAGAAAACCCGTCAACCCACGCGAGACTGCCATCATCATCGCCATCGCACCCAGAATGATGGCTGCCCAACTGCCCGCAGCATAAGCCGGATTTCCGGCCTCATAGGAAAAGTACAGCGCCACCGCACCACCCAGAACAAGACTGGCGCCGACCAGCGCGATGATCTTTAACTGCATTTTCGCTCCCCGATAGTCAGCCGGTTCCCATCCGTCGGCACATCAAGCCGCATTCATGGCCGCAAGGCAAGGCTTCATGCACGGGGTCATTGCAGCGCAGGCCGGATTGTCCTAAAAGCGCAACAACTTCCAGACAATTCGAAACGGTCAAAACAGGGATTTGAGCGCGCATGGCACGCCAGTTCATTTATCACATGGCGGGACTGAACAAGTCCTACGGAACCAAGAAGGTTCTCGAAAACATTCACCTGTCGTTCTATCCCGATGCCAAGA
>JAGRLM010000531.1 GCA_020441795.1 Nitratireductor sp. | reverse complement strand
CGCGAGGAGCGTGAAGCACGCGTCGCCGAACTGTTCGTGCTCGTTGGCCTGCGTCCGGACCAGATGGCATTGTTTCCGCACCAGTTTTCCGGTGGTCAACGCCAGCGGATATCAATTGCGCGCGCATTGGCAACCAATCCGCGCCTGATCGTGTGCGATGAGCCGGTTTCAGCCCTTGATGTTGCCATTCAGGCGCAAATCCTCAATCTTCTGCGTCGTCTGCAGACGGAGTTTGGCCTCTCCTACCTGTTCATCAGCCACGATCTGGGTGTTGTCCAATATATCTGCGACGAAATCGCGGTGATGTATCTGGGTGAGATCGTGGAATATGCTGATCGCAAGACGCTCTTTGCCGCTCCAAGCCATCCTTACACGGCAGCACTCCTCGAAGCTGCCCCGTCGCTGGCGCGGCGCAAGAGTGCAGGCTATCGTCGACATGCCGTTGCCGAGGGCGACCCGCCAAGTCCGCTGAACATCCCCGTGGGATGCGCTTTTGCCACACGTTGCCCCAATGCCCAGGAGCGCTGCCGAGTGGAGCGACCGGTCCTGACCTATCGCGGGACGACCAGTGTGGCATGCCATTTTCCGCTGACATGAGATTTTGCAAACTGTGTCACAAGATCTAAAATAAGCCACCGGCCACTTGAGATCAGATCAATTCAGTGCATGCTTTGCGCATAGGGGCAAATTTACTGAGGAGTTTGACAATGCGCGGAGCCGCACTGACAACCATTATCGCCCTGACAATTGTGATAATGCCAAGCCTGGCTTTGGCATTCGGGACCTTGAGCGTTGCCGGCCAGAACCGGGAACATGAGTTCATCACCCGGCTGGCGTTGCAAAATGCCGGGCTTGGCCCCGAAACCATGGACGAGATTGCCGGAAAAGATGGTCGATTTGGTGCGGTGGGTGCACCGGACAGTCCTGATCGCGGGCTGTTGACCAAGCCCTACGCCCACTGCGACGGTGCCGATCACCTTGACATTCCCGGCTATCCGCAAACCGCAGATCAAGCCTATGCGATCCTTGCTTCCTGTCGATCCTTCATCATGAGATCACTTTCGCGCGCGGTGGAGGCAGCAGGCAGAATTGCCGATCAGAGCGGCCGCGTTGACACTCGCGAAATCCCGAGCCTTGTACCGTGCAGTTACAACGGCAAATCCGGGCGGGCAAAATGTGATGTATTGGCCCAACTCGGCCTGGCATTTCATGCTTCGCAGGATTTCTACTCCCATACCAATTGGACCGATCGTGCCTTGAACGCGCCAATTGGCCCACTCAATCCGCCAGGCCTTGGCAATTCGGGCCGCGCGCCATGGCTTGATCCTCGTGGGCGTGCAGGTCCGGTTCCCGGGCTTATCTCGGGCTGTTTTGAAGGAAAGCCTGAACGCGCAAACTGCCTTTATGCCGACCTGAAGGACAGGGTTCGTCACCGTGTACTCAACAAGGATGAAGGCACGATCAGCCTTTCTTCCGGTCGCGCCAGTCGTGGCACCACCATCCGCGGAGCTGCCAACGACAACTTTTCCCGGGCGGTCGACGCAGCCATTGCCGATACCCGCGACAAATGGGCATGGTTCAATGGCCAGGTGGTCACAAAATACGGCTCGGTCCGGGGCGAGGCAATCTTGTGCGCCATCCGCAATGATGACGAAAATGCCTGTCGTTAGCGCCAGAGCAGACCAATCGGAACAATCACGGAGTTGGGGTGGAAGGCAATGAATCTGGCCGAATGGTTGGTTCGAAGCGCAAGATTGCATCCCGACAACCCCGCCCTCATGCTGGGCGAGGAAGTACGCTCGAATTACGCGGAGTTTGCGTCGGCTGCTTCGTGCATCGGTTCGGCACTCCTAATTCGGTACGGCCTGA
>JAGRLM010000075.1:10125-14031 GCA_020441795.1 Nitratireductor sp. | reverse complement strand
AGATCCAGTCATTGTCGTCTTCGCCATAGAAGGTGTCGGTGTCGATGCCGCCCCACATCTGGTCATCGCCCGAGCCGCCGATCAGCACGTCGTCGCCCGCATCGCCATATAGGTAATCAATGCCCTCTTCACCGCGGAGCCAGTCGACGCCGTCATTGCCATGCATGATGTCGGACTCCGACCCACCCCACATGTAGTCGCCATCGTCGCCACCATTCATGATGTCGCTGCCTGCTTCGCCGAACATCAGGTCGGAACCTGCACCGCCATTGATGGTATCGTCGCCGCCGCCGCCATAGAGCCAGTCAGCACCGTTGTTCCCCGATACAGTATTGGCATTGGCGTCGCCGAACAGGAAATCGACATGGCTTGAACCGGCGACGTTCTCGAAGCCGGTGACGGTATCGCCATCGGCGTCACCACCCATAACTGTGTTGCTGGCAAGGTAAACCGATACACCAGCTGAAGAACCTGCATAGGAGAGCGTGTCGCCGACAGTGGTATTGGCACCGCCGTCGAGAGTGTCTGCTCCAGCGCCACCTTCGATCGTGTCGTCGCCAGCGCCACCATTCACGATGTCGTTGTCGGCACCGCCATTGAGAAGATCATTGCCATGGCTGCCTGCAATTTCGTCATTTCCGCCCTGGCCGAAAATCTCGATCCCGTATACTGGCGGCGGATTGAGATAGGTGTCATCGAATACCGGTGTGGAATCCACGAAGAAATCGGCATGATTGGTGCCGAGGATGCGGTCGGCAAAATAGGTTGCGCCGCCGGTGCCCGACGCAAAGACCCCCTGGTAGATTGACGCCACCTGATCGACCTGGTTGAGGAAAACCACAGCGCTCTGACTGCCTGCGCTCATGTCGAAGATCGCTGTGCCGCCGGTTGCGCCGGAGTTCAGAGCCTGGAAGGTCCAAAAGCCGGTGTCGGTTTCGAATTCGCCGAGTGCGAATCCGAAATCGGCATGCTGGCCTTCCACGGTTGCGGTATTAGCCGAATTGAAAACGGAACCAATACTTGCAAGGTGGCGTGTCTCACCTGCAGCAAACTGATGGCTGGATCCGTTGGCGAGGTCCAAAGCAATGCTTGCAGAGCCAAGGTTCAACTGGCCGGAAATGGCCAGGCTGTCATTGGTCGTATTGTCAAAGTTGAAGACTGCGGTTCCATTTCCGTAGAAGGAAAGGTCGCCGTCAATCACTGCCGAGCCGATCCTGTCGATTTCCGCGCCAGTGGGTGTGATGTCGCCTATGCGAAGAAACGAATTGCCTGTCTCGGAAAAATTGCCGACGGTGAAGCTGCCGGTAACGGTGCCGGCAAAAAGCGCAGTTCCGGCCCATGAGATATTGCCAATCATTTCCGCGCCCGAATGCAAGTGCAGATTGGCAAATCCGCCATCGGCTGCATAGAAGCCGGTTCCACTTGCTCCTGCCTGCCATGTCGCGCCTGAAAAGATTTCCATGGTAACAGGGCGGCTGGTGCTGGACGATGCGATGATCACGGTTCCCGATTCAACGGAAATCCTTTGAACCACATCAAAAGTGCCATTGATCGTGGTTTGCCCCAATCCGGTGAAATAGGCCTGGTAGGCCTGAACAGTGGCGTTGAGGACGAGGCTGCTGCCTGTATTGACCTCGAAGTGAATTCCGTCGCCGCTTGATTCGCCTGAGAGATGGTCAAAAAGACCCCCATTCAGCGTCAGCGTTGCCACATTTGTGATATTGCCGACCAGAATGTAGTTGACCTCAACCCATCCGTCGGTGGTGACAGTGTAGCCGCCACTGAGGAAGAACGCCGAAGCGTCCTGCACCCAATTCTGGTAGGGATGGATCAGATTGCCATCCTGCCACGAGGCAACCGGGGTTCCTGTCGGGGAGTCGCCATACCAGATGTTCCCCGGATTGCCCTGAAAATACAGCAACTGGCCATAATTCGGACCTCCGGCATCAGGGGTATAGCTCTCGCCCACAAGATTGCCGTTGGTGTCAAAGTTGCGAAGCCATTGCGACCACCAATAATTGTCATCGACATCATAGACAGTGGTCTGCGAGGTGCCGATGTCAAAGAGGTAGGTTACTTCGGTGATGGCATCATTCAGATTGCGGGTCTCATAATAATCCGACCAGTCGTTGCTGGCCTGATCCGTCAGATGGATGGTCTTCTGTTCGAAGCCATAGGTTGCCAGATCAATGCTGATGATCAGGTCGTTGAACCACAGTGTATCGAAGCCGTCGCCGCCATTGACCGCACTGCCGCCCCAATTGTCACTGATGTCATAGACGATGGTGTCATTGCCAAGGCCTCCAAGCAGGATGTCGGCGCCGCTGCCGCCATCGATCCAGTCATCACCAGCTCCGCCGGAAATATTGTCAGCGCCGCCATTGCCGATAAGCCTGTTGTTGGCCCCGTTGCCAATGATCGTGTCATTGCCGCTGCCACCTGTGGCGTTCTCGATGACGACGCCGGTTGTGCCATTTACATCGGCTAGCGCATTGGTGAAATCGCCGGCAATGGTGAAGCCGCCATAGACGGGGAGAGAAAAGCCTACATAGTTGTAGTCACCTGTCACACGGGAAAGGTTGCCACCGCCTCCAACCTCGTTCTGCAATGTGGCCGGGTTGAGATCGATGACGGTCGAACGGCTGCCATTGTAGCGGATTTCGTCGGTGCCGCCTGCATCCCAGATGCAGGAAAAGAAAGTGCCTGTGCCGTTGGAATCGGGAATGATATAGACATCATCGCCGGTATTGGTCGTCAGGTTCGCGCCATAAAGATACTGGACAGCAGCAATATCGAATGCCATGGGAGTGGCTGCCTGGCCGAACCCTGTCACGTCATAGGACGTGCCGTTAAATGTCAGCGTTCCATAGGGATTGGTAAGCTCCGACGCATAGGACATGATCGAATAGATGTCCTGGTTGAGCGCGTTGTCGCCGGTGTCGTTGGCGCTGGACACGCCGGGAAAGACATGCGGATCACCGGTGCTGGTGAACTGCGTATGATCAAGGCCGAGGCCGTGGCCGATTTCGTGGATAAGCGTTGAAAAGCCAACCCCGCCTTCCTGCAGGCCATTGGTTGTCCAGCCGAAATGTCCCGTATTGTATTCGCCGGTCAACTGGCCGCCGTAGCGCGCAATAGTGGATGAGTTGTAATTGATATAGGATTGGTGGGAGCCGCCGGTCGAAGAGCCGGGTACGGAATACTGGCTCTCGGAGAATTCCGCTCCGGTGGAGGTGAATATCTGGGTAAAGGTAATGTTGCAGACCGCTTCCCAACTGTCGAAGGCAGCGCGTATGGCGGTTGACTCGGTTACATCCCATTGACCAGCGGCAAGATAGTAGTCGAGCGATGACGTGTTCCAGCCCCAGCCCTTGAGGAGAGCATTCACATAAGCATTTGAGGTCCAGTTCGGCATGTGCTCTCCAGTGTCACGGATCAGACAGCTTTATCTTGCCAAAAAAAGTGTCAACTTTCCACTTCGAGCCTGTGCAATTTAGGTAAAACTGAAATCACTCTGCACGGCCTCAAGCTCGGCCTGGGTCACACCGTAGAAGGTGATTGCGTCGGCACCAAAGACTGCGGTGACATTCGCGCCGCCATCAATCAGCGTCAGGTTCGAGAACTGCATCAGGCCCGCAACCGAGTTGAAGCGGACCTGGTCGACGCCAAGCTCGAAATCATAGACCGCGTCAAAGCCCCAATTGGCATCGAACTCGAATGTGTCGGCGAAGCCGTCATACATGCCAGGCATGGCGCCCCACATCAGGTCGTTCTCGGTACCGCCATTGATCACGTCCGCTCCTGCTCCTCCGAACAGGAAGTCACCCTCCGAGCCGCCATAGATATGGTCGTTGCCCAACTGGCCGAAGGCAACGTCGCCGTTCGCCTCGCCATAGATCCAGTCAT
>JAGRLM010000075.1:0-10090 GCA_020441795.1 Nitratireductor sp. | reverse complement strand
ACATCTGGTCATCGCCCGAGCCGCCGATCAGCACGTCGTCGCCCGCATCGCCGTAGAGGAAGTCCTCACCCTCTTCGCCGCGCAGCCAGTCAATGCCGTCATTGCCATGCATGGTGTCGGACTCCGACCCACCCCACATGTAGTCGCCATCGGCGCCGCCATTCATGATGTCGCTGCCTGCCTCGCCGAACATCAGGTCGGAACCTGCACCGCCATTGAGCGTGTCATTGTCAACGCCGCCATAGAGCCAGTCGGCACCACCATTGCCGTTGAGGGTGTCGTTTCCGCCATTTCCGAAAAGATAATCTACTGCTTCGGAACCATTGAACAGTTCGAAAAGAAAGTCACCGGTCAACAATCCGCCGGTAACGATTGCGTTGAGTTCTCGGACCGGGATGTTGTCGAGTTCAAGGTCTACAACATTGATGAAATAGGGCTGGTAGTTGAAAGTGTAACCGCCTGCATCCGAGACCGGGTAGGTACCGGCATAGGTTCCATCCGAAAACCAGACCCCGTCTTCGCCTTCACCATTCGAGATGGAGAAATAGATGTTCTCTCCATCAACAAAAAACCAGTTTGGATCCGAGCTGATAGCGTACGGAGGCGTATTCGGATTGATGTCCCTGACCAAATTGGTTCCGGCTACCGTGCCGTCGGTTACATAAAGTTCCGTTCCAGTCACATCATCATATGCAACGAAAAAAGCATGTGAGCCTGCGGTAATCACTCTCAGGCCATTCATGGAGAGGGCACCTGCTGGTGTGCCGGTGCCACTCAGATTGAAGGTCCCAGCCGCAGTGCCGTCTGAGACCCAAAGTTCCTCATCGTCGGGTCCACCATCATCTGCGGCGAATATCAGCAAGTCACCCAAGGTTGCCAGATAGTTGATGGAGCCATAATAGGAACTGACAGTGCCGGGGCGAATGTCCTCGACAAGTTGGGTGCCGCCTGCAGTTCCATCCGAAACCCAGAGCTCGAAATCCGTGCCCGCTGCAGCTGTGGCTGCCCAGAAATAGAACTGGTTTTCGCCAAAACCTCCGTCCCAGACATAGATCGAATTGGGAATTGATACCCCGACTCCGGAATAGGAAGTCGTATTGGTTTGCGCGTCTACATGGTACAGTCCGCGGACACCATTTCCCGAACCATAGAACCACAACTCACCCTGGAACTCGAACATCGCATCGACGAAGGGGTCCGTTCCTGCGACCCGGTCATAGACCTTGACGTAATTTCCGTTGGCTTCGATGCGATAAAGGTCGTTGTCTTCGCCGACAGCATAGACGCTGTTCCCGACTATCCGGTAGCTCGTCACAAGCTGATCGAAAAGAACCCCTGGCGCTTCGCCGCCATTGGTTATCATCAATACATTGTCCAACGAGTTGTGCCCCGCAATACTGTCAGTGCGGGCAAGAAACACCGTTTGATCACCCAATTCAGACAGCGAATGGGGATCGTAAAGGAAATTCCCGTTGGCATCATCTGACAATACGGTCGATGTTGAGCCGTTGGAAAAGACGAGGGTTTCATCATATCCAACCGTATTGTTGCCAGCGAAAACAACACCGGTCCCTGCTTGCGTGATATCGTTGCTGTAGTAGACTCGAACCACATCATATGGGCTGATTTCGAACGTATAGTCGGTACCGATCACATGGCCATATACGGCTTCGCCATTGGCTCCAACGCTGTCATATACCAAAACTTCAACGGGCATGCTCAATCCGATCAGTGTTTCATCCAGCATATTGATTCAGCACTGATTTTTGGTCTTCTGACCGAAAAGATCAACACGGATATCCGGAAAAATGAATCCCCATTCGGTCCGGACCGCAAAACGTTGGATTTCTCTTCCCCAGAATGAGCAACCTTCACCCCACCAGTTTTCCCGCTTCTTCCGTGATGATCTGTGCGATCAGGCTGCAATCGGCTTCGTTGAAGGTCAGCGGCAGGCGCAGGTCGCAGGTGGTGGAAAGTGTGGCAAGCGTTTTGGGCAGCACCGGTATGTCGGCAACATAGCGCCAGCTGTCATAGCGGCTGGTAAAGGCGACGGGTTCTTCCGGGCCGAACCATTTCACCTCGACGCCGCGCTTGAGGCAATTGGCGATGAATTGGGGGATGTCGGCTTGTGTAATGCCCAACGTGTGAAACTGAAAGGATGAGCCGACAAAGGCCTCGTGCTGCTCGCGCGGAACGGTGACAATACCGCTTGCGCCGGCAAGGCCTGCCTCGATGGCGCGGTAGAGATTGTTCCAGCGGCGGATATTGTCCTCTAGCAATGGCAGTTGTGCGCGCAGGATCGTGGCGCGCAGATTGTCGATGCGGGCAGAGCAGTTGGGGGTTTCGAGCCGGACCTTGCGGAACGCTTCCTCGGAAGGTGCGGCCCCGTGGCGGGCATACAGCATATAGGAGCCGGACAGGATGATGGCGCGTGCGGCAAGATCCTCGTCGTCGGTGGTAAGGAACCCGCCTTCACCGGAGTTGATATGCTTGTAGGTCTGAGTGGAGAAACAGCCTGCGGCGCCGAAATTCCCGGATTTGCGGCCTTTCCATTCGGCTCCCATGGTGTGGGCGCAATCCTCGATCAGGGAGATGCCGTACTGCGCGCAGATGCGGACCACCTCATCCATGTCGCAGATATGGCCGCGCATGTGCGACAGCATGAAATGGCGCGCGCCTGATGTCGCTGCCTTCGCTTCGAGATCGGCGAGATCGGTGAGCCAGTCATCGCCGGTCTCGACATAGACGGGTGCTGCACCCACGGCATGGATGGCACCAGGAACCGGGGCAAGGGTCCAGGCATTGGCCAGAACCTTGTCACCGGGCTTCACGCCAGCAGCGCGAAGCGCGATCTGCATTGCCTGACCGCCGGAAGCAACTGCCACGCAATAGCGCGTGCCCTGCCAGCTTGCATATTCTGCCTCCAGCAATTCTGCCTCGGATGTCTCGCCCTTCAAGGTGTTGTAGCGGTGCAGGCGACCTGAGCGTAGCAGTTCCACCGCGCGTTCGATGGCGCTTTCGGGAATGGCTTCCTGCTGGGTAAAGGGTTTGGTGAAATTGACACTCATCTATGCAGTCCATGTCCCGTGATCGGTGCGTCGATGTTAAAGATACGGCTCGCCAATGGAAGTGCCAATGCGATATTTCTTGCGTGGCCAGCAGCGCCTGATAGAAGGCGTGCCATGGATCATTTTGACATTCTGGTCATCGGTGGCGGCATCAATGGAGCAGGCATCGCGCGCGATGCGGCAGGCCGCGGATATTCCGTTTGCCTGTGCGAAAAGGGCGACTTTGCCGGGGGAACGTCCTCCGCATCGACCAAGCTGTTTCATGGTGGTTTGCGCTACCTGGAGTATTTCGAATTCCGACTGGTGCGCGAGGCCCTGATCGAGCGCGAAGTGCTTTTGAGGGCCATGCCGCATATCAGTTGGCCAATGCGCTTCGTGCTGCCATTGCATCAGGAAATGCGGTTCGAGAGCGAGACGCCTGCCTCGAAGTTTCTGTCTTTCGTCATGCCATGGTTGAAGGGTCGACGACCGGAATGGATGATCCGTTTCGGGTTGTTCCTGTATGACCATTTGGGCGGGCGCAAGATATTGCCGGGAACGTCCACACTGGATTTGACCAGGGACGAGGCGGGCAGGTCGCTGAAGCCGTTTTTCAGGAAGGCGTTCGAATATTCGGATTGCTGGGTGGAGGATTCGCGGCTGGTGATCCTCAACCTGCGCGATGCGCAGGCGAGGGGGGCAGAAATAAATGCCCGCACTGCTGTAAAATCCGCACGCCGTGAAAACGGCAAGTGGCATGCAGAGCTTGCAGGCCCAGGGGGCACGCGCAGCATCACAGCATCGCTCGTTGTCAATGCGGCAGGGCCGTGGATTGACCATGTGCTCGGCAGCGTTTTCGGCCACAACGATGCGCATAATGTAAGGCTGGTGCGCGGCAGCCATATCGTTGTGAAGAAGAAGTTCGATCACGATCGCAGCTACTTCTTCCAAAATGCGGATGGGCGCATCATCTTCGCCATTCCCTATGAGCGCGACTACACGCTGATCGGAACAACGGACGCCGACCATGACGATCCGATGGTCAAGCCAGAGATCAGCGATGCCGAGACAGACTATCTGTGCGCAATGGCAAGCGAGTATTTTGCCGAGCCGGTGAAGCGTGAGGATATTGTCTGGACCTATTCCGGTGTTCGTCCGCTTTATGACGATGGTGCCGGCAAGGCACAGGCAGCAACCCGCGAATATGTCATTCGTCCCGACCCGGTGGTGGGCGAGGGCCGGTTGCTGAATGTTTTTGGCGGAAAGATCACGACCTACCGGAAGCTCGCTGAAGCGGTGCTCGAAAAAGCCGGGCCCTTGCTTGGCAGGGAGAGGCCGGAATGGACGGCAGGCGTGGCGCTTCCTGGCGGTGACTTTCCCGTCGATGGGTATGATCAACTGTTGCAGCGATTTGGCGACCGTTATCCGTTCGTCGAGCGCAAGGTGATGCAGCGGCTGGTTCGCCATCATGGAACCGAAGTGCCGGAAATATTGGGAGATGCGAAGTCATTGGCTGATCTCGGTCGAGATTTCGGCAATGGTCTGCATGAATGCGAACTCAAATGGTTCGTTCAGCGCGAATGGGCTGCTAGTGCCGAGGACATATTGTTTCGCCGGACCCGGCTTGGCATCCGCATGAATGCCGCGCAAATCGGCGAAGTTGCGCAATGGATTGCAAACACGACAATGCCGTGAATAGGCCTGAAGCAGCCGCTATTTCAACTGGACAGTCTTGTCCAGATAAGTGAACCTCCGTCCTGAAGTAGGTATTCTGCTGCCTGCGTTGTCTCGTTTTCACTGAAACCCGAGGCACGCAAGGCATGTTGGCACGGGAGGTTCAGCCATGAAGTCGCATTATCGGGTCGTGGTGATCGGGGGAGGCGTGGTCGGCGCGTCGGTCCTGTATCATCTGGCAAAATTTGGCTGGAGTGATATCTGCCTGGTCGAGCGTTCTGTTCTTACGGCGGGCTCATCCTGGCACGCGGCAGGCGGCTTCCATGCGCTGAATGCCGACCCAAACATTGCTGCCTTGCAGGCCTATACCATTGACCTTTTCGAAGAAATCCAGCGCGAGAGCGGCCAGGATATCGGTTTGCACATGACAGGCGGACTGACACTGGCCGGCACACCTGACCGCTGGGAATGGTTGCAGTCTGCCTATCGGGTGTTCCAGTCGATTGGTATCGAGGATTGCAGGCTGGTTACTGCGAAGGAAGCGGGTGAATTGAACCCGATCATGTCGACAGAGGGAATTCTTGGCGGCATGTGGGCCGACCGCGAAGGCTATATCGACACGACGGGAACCGTTCACGCCTATGCGGGGGCGGCACGCAAGCGCGGGGCAACCGTGATCGAGCACAACCGGGTGCTCGAACTCAACCAGACTGCCGACGGTTGGCAGGTGGTCACCGAAAAGGGAACGATCACTTGCGAGCATGTGGTCAATGCGGCGGGGCTTTGGGCCAAGCAGGTTGGCCGCATGGCCGGCATCGAATTGCCGGTTTCGCCGCTCAAGCACCACTACCTGATTTCCGATACGATCCCGAAGCTCGAAGAGATCGATTTCGAGGTGCCGATGACGGTTGACCTCGAAGGTTTTACCTATCTTCGCCAGGATCAGAAGGGCGTTCTGCTCGGCATCTACGAGATTGACCACGAGCATTGGGCGATGGATGGCGCGCCATGGGAATATGGCATCGAACTTTTCCAGGAGCAGACCGACAGGATAGAGAAGGAACTGGTGCTCGGCTTCGAGCGTTATCCGGCATTGCAGGAAGTCGGCGTGAAGACCTGGGTCAACGGTGCATTCACTTTCTCGCCGGATGGCAATCCGCTGGTGGGGCCGGTTCCCGGCAAGCGCGGTTACTGGTGCGCCTGCGCGGTAATGGCCGGCTTCCTGCAAGGTGGCGGTGTCGGCAAGTCACTGGCCGAATGGATCATCCATGGCGAACCGGAAGCGGATGTCTTCGGCATGGATGTGGCGCGCTATGGCGATTATGCCGGTAACAAGCGTTATATCCGCGAAACGACCGGGCAATTCTATACCCGCCGCTTTGTGATGACCTATCCCAATGAACAACTGCCGGCTGGCAGGCCACTGAAGATGGCACCTGCCCATGGCGAGATGTCGGCTGCCGGCTGCCGCTGGGGTGCCAGCTATGGCCTTGAGGTGCCGCTCTATTTCGCGCCGGAGAATTTTGTGGAGACGCCAACATTGAAGCGCTCGAATGCGCATGATCTTGTGGCAGCCGAATGCAAGGCGGCGCGTGAAGCAGTCGGGCTTCTCGATATCACCGGTTTCTCTCGCTATGAGGTGACAGGTCCCGCTGCGGAAGAATGGCTTGACCGGATCATGGCGTCGAAACTGCCGAAGCCGGGTCGCGCCAGACTCGCGCCAATGCTGTCTGAAACAGGGCGGCTCAAGGGTGATCTGACTGTGTTCAACTGGGGTGACGGCAGCTGGTGGATCATGGGCAGCTACTATCTGCGCGAGTGGCATATGCGCTGGTTCAACGACCACATGGCAGATGGGGTTGCGGTGCGCGACATTTCCGACAATGTCACCGGTTTCAGCCTGTCAGGGCCGAAGTCGCGCGAGGTTCTGCAGAAACTGACCGAAACCGATATCTCGCATGAGGCCATGCCGTTCATGGCCTGTGCCGAAATGGATGTAGGGCTTGTTCGCGCCCGGGTCGGACGGCTCTCAGTTGCGGGCGAACTGGGCTATGAAATCCATTGCGATGCGTCCGGGCACATTGCCTTGCGCAGGGCCTTGCTCGAGGCGGGTATGGAATTCGGCATTCGGGAAATCGGTTTCAATGCGCTGATGAGCCTGCGGCTTGAAAAGAGCTTTGGCGTCTGGTCGAAGGAGTTCACCCAAGGCTATACGGCTGCGATGACCGGCATGGACCGCTGGATTGATTGGCAGAAGCCGGATTTTGTCGGGGGCGATGCAGCAATCCGCGAACGGGATGGCGGTGGCTCTGCGAAGGTGCTGGTAACGCTTGAAGTCGATGCGCTGGATGCGGATGCCTCGGGCTATGAGCCGGTCTGGCATGGGGGTGAGCGCATCGGGTTTGTTACATCCGGCGGCTATGGCCATACGCTCGGCAAATCGCTTGCCATGGCGCTGGTTGACCGTGCCTTATCGGATCCGGGGACGAAACTCTCGGTGCATGTCGTCGGGGTGGAGCGGGCAGCGAGTGTGATTGCGCCATCGCCTTATGATCCATCCGGCAAGGCGATACGGTCGTGAGCGAAATCGAGGCTGGCGGCAGAAGGCGACGCAAGGGGTCGAGGCCGGATGCCGGTGGCGGCATTCGCAAGGTCAATTACCGGCAATTGCGCAATCCGTTTCCGCCAGTTTCCGTGTTCACGCCCGATCGCGTGGAAGCCATGCACCGGACATCGCTTCGGGTCTTGTCCGAGCTTGGCGTCAAGGTCTTGCTGCCGGAAGCGCGCCAATTGTTTGCAAAGGCGGGTGCGCTGGTCGACGAAGAAAGCCAGATGGTGCGCATCGGTCGTGAAATCGTCGAGGCGGCAATCGCGTCAGCGCCCAAATCCTTCGTGCTGCATGGCGCTGTTCGCGAGCGCGATGTGGTGATGGAACTGGGGTCGCTGACCTTTCAGACAGGGGCAGGCTGCCCGCATGCGACAGACCTCGTTCGTGGCAGGCGGCCGGGGACAATGGCTGACCTCGGCGAGTTGTTGAAACTCGCGCATCATTTCGATGCCATCCACATGTTGAGCCCGATGGTCGAGCCGCAGGATGTGCCGGTCCATTTGCGCCATTACGACATGACGCTGGCGCAACTGACGATCTCCGACAAGGTGCCTTTCGTTTATGCGCGCGGCACGCCGCAATCGCTCGACACATTCGAGATGATCCGGGATTTTCGCGGGCTTTCGGATGAAGAGTTTGAGGCTGGCGCGCATTGCTTCACCATCATCAACACCAATTCACCGCGCCAGATCGATATTCCAATGGCGCAGGGGCTTATCGATTTCGCCCGACATGGCCAGTTGGCGATTGTCACGCCGTTCTGCCTCATGGGCGCCATGGCGCCGGTCACTGTGGCAGGTGCGTTGGTGCTCTCTCACGCCGAAGCGCTTGCTGCAATCACGCTGAACCAGTTGTCGAGGCCGGGTGCCCCCGTTTGCTATGGTGCGTTTGCGTCCAGCGTCGACATGAAATCGGGGGCTCCGGCATTTGGCACGCCCGAACATGCCAAGGCCAATCTCGGGGCTGGGCAATTGGCGCGGCATATCGGGCTCCCATGGCGTTGTGCTGCGGGTGCCGCCACCAATGTCAATGATGCACAAGGCGCCCATGAAACCGAAATCAGCGCCTGGAGCTCGGTGCTTGCCGGTGCCACCATCACCATTCACAGTGCGGGATGGGTCGAGGGCGGATTGAGTTTTTCCTATGAAAAGATGATCACCGACATGGAGATGGTCAATACATTCGCCGAGCTATGCACGCCGCCTGGTGCGGAGGATGGCGATCTGGCATTCGAGGCGCTGAGCGAGGTGCAGCCCGGCGGGCACTTCTTCGGGTGTCGCCACACGATGGAGCGTTACCAGGCAGCGTTTTATGAGCCAGTGGTGGCAGACTGGTCGAACTTCGGAAGCTGGACCGAGCGCGGTGCGCTGGATGCCAATCATCGCGCGACTGCGATCTGGCAGGATATCGTGCAGAATGCCCCTGCTTTCAGCTACGACAAGGACAGGGCAGACGCCCTGAAGGCGTTCATCGCAAAACGCGGTGCCGAGGGCGGCGCGCCGCCGGAGAGTTGATCGTGGAAGTCGCAGGCATACAGTCAGTAGCAGATGTGAATGACCCGCAGGCGCTGCCGGGGAATGTGAAGGTAACCCGGGAAGACTGGCTTGCCGCGGCGATGGAAACCCTCATCAGTGAAGGTGTGGAGCAGGTCAAGGTGCTGACAATCAGCGACCGGCTTGGTGTTTCGCGTTCCAGCTTCTACTGGTATTTCAAGAGCCGCTCGCACCTGCTCGAATTGCTACTGGCTCATTGGGAAAGCACCAATACCGGCGCCATCACCAAGCAGGCGCAGGCCGCGGCGAGGAATGTGGCAGGTGCCGTGTGCAATGTGTTCAAGTGTTTCGTCGACAGGAATGTATTTGATCCGCAGCTTGATTTTGCGGTTCGGGAATGGTCGCGCCGCGATGCTCCGGTGAGGCAGGCGGTGGACAGGGCAGATGCGGCAAGGCTTGCTGCAATCAGCGCAATGTTCGAGCGGCATGGCATTGCCGCAAAGGAAGCGGAAATCCGGGCGGCGACGCTGTATTTCACGCAGATAGGTTATTTTGCGCTGGGGGTCAGCCAGACTTTGGAGGAGCGTCTCGCCAATATGGCAATGTATGTGTATTGCATGTCGGGGCAGTATCCCGACAATGACGATATTGAGGATTTTCGCCAGTATTCGCAGACACTGGACGGCGGGGGGAAATGACGGAACGCTATTCGGCATGGTCGCTTTTTCGGGAGGGGTTGTCAGGCCACAAGGGCTGGAAGCCGGCATGGAGGCAGGCCGAGCCGAAGCCTTCCTATGATGCCATCATCATTGGCGGCGGTGGTCATGGTCTGGCAACAGCATACTACCTTGCGAAAAATCACGGCATGACCAATGTCGCCGTTATCGAGAAGGGCTGGATAGGTGGCGGCAATACCGGCCGCAACACCACGACGATCCGCTCAAATTATTATTATCCCGAAAGCGTGGCGCTGTACGAGTTTGCATTGCAGCTGTTTGAGGGTCTGTCGCGCGAGCTGAACTACAATATCATGTTCTCGCAGCGCGGCGTTGTAACGGTTTCGCATTCCGAAGGTGAAATGGAAATGGCCGCGAGGCTTGCCAATTCCATGCAGATCACGGGAACCGATGGCGAATTGCTGACGCGCGCGCAGGTATTGGAGAAGGCGCCGCTCCTGAACACCAGCGACCAGGCCAGATATCCCGTGTTTGGCGGCACCTTCCAGCAGCGCGCCGGGGTTGCCCGCCATGACGCGGTCGCCTGGGGCT
>JAGRLM010000074.1:1850-4493 GCA_020441795.1 Nitratireductor sp. | reverse complement strand
CGATAGCCTTCCGGCATCCAGTCCTTTGGCTCGATCTTGTGGTTGGCATCGATGCGCTCCTGAAAGGCGCGCTCCTGCGCACTCATCTCATCCGTCGATCGGACCGGCTTGCCGGTGCTTTCCACCATTTGCGCATACATGGACTGGCCTCACGTGATGTGTCACGGCGGAACCATAGCAGATTGCAGGCGCCGCCACAAGAAAACGTAACAGAAAATACGAAAAAACAAAGAATCTGTAACGCTTTTATTCCGCGATGATTTTCAGTCCCTTGGCAAACCGCTTGTAGTTGGCGACATAAATGCTCGAGGACAGTTTCAGGCCTTCCGCCGCAGCGGCATCCAGCTGGCGCACAGCGCGCGCAGGGCTTCCCACGATCAGTGAATTGTCCGGAAACTCCTTGCCCTCGGTCACCAGCGCGCCCGCACCTACCAGGCAGTTCTTGCCGATCTTCGCGCGATTGAGAATGACTGCTCCCATTCCAACGAGACTGTTGTCACCAATCGTTGCGCCATGCACGATGGCATGATGACCAATGGTGCAGCCCTTGCCGATGTTGATCGGTGCGCCCGGATCGGTGTGCAGCATTGCGCCTTCCTGGATATTGGTTTCATCGCCGATCTCGATGGCCTCATTGTCACCGCGAAGCACGGCACCAAACCAGATCCCGGTATCTGCACCCAATGTCACATTGCCAATCACATGGGCATCAGGCGCGATCCAATACCGTTCCTTTTCGGGCAGCACGGGCGAGATTCCCTCCAGACTGTAAACCGGCATAAGTATAACTCCTGTTTTTCGAGGTCATTTTGGATAAACGATTGTGGGTTCGTTGCAAGACTGCTTGGAGAGCGAATGCCGACTGGGCTAGTAAAAGTCAGGCAGCATCAACTGATTCCCGCAGCCTTGCATTTTTGCGAACTGGAGCAAACCTGTTGTACGTCCAGCATCGTGCCGATCCGTGTTTGTGCCGCTGCCATTGCGGGGGCCGGGGATGTTGATTGCGCGGGTTGAAAAGCTGATACGGCAAAGTCTTTCCGTTCCTGCCGCCTCGGACTTCACTTACCGCAGCAAAGTCTACATTGCTGCGCGCCGAGCCTGGCGTGACAATGCCCGTCGCCGCAATATTCCCGAGGACCGGATCGATGCCTTTCTGCGCGAAATCGAGCATTGCATTGAAAACATCGAACTGGAGCATCAACTCGGTTCCCCTCCGTCGCCAGCAATTCCGCTCGGACCTGCATTGGCAAAGCCGGCTCATTCAGAGCCGGACGGGCAGCAGCAAGACAAGCGCCCGACAGAACAAAGACCTCGCCTTGGTCCATTCGCCGACCCGCAGGAATGGCCGGATGAGCCGGTCAGGGTTCCGCCTCCCAAGAGGAGTTTCCTGAAGCTGCGCATTTACGAAAAGCTGGCGCTCGCAGCGGTGGTCCTTCTCATCCTGATCGGCGTTGCGGCATATCTGTCAGGCTGACAGGTGATTGCACCACACCCGAAAATCCGCCTTGCAACAAATTGCCGACCAGATCTGCATAATCAATGCGGGCTTCCTCGCTGTCATCCCGGTTCCACATGTAGAACCAGTTCAACATGCCGAAAACCGACATCGTTGTTGCATTGAGCTTGCGGCGATCCCGGCCCAATTCGACCGGCCCTGCATCCACGATTGCCTGGCGCATCAGTTCGACAATCTGGCGCTGGCATGATTTCAGCCTGGCTTGCTCATCACCCGGCAATTGCCCAAGTGCGTTGATCTGCAGCCGATGCTCGTCATCCGCACCGCGATAGGCCAGCAATATTTCCCGCAGCATTGCCTGCAGGCGCTGGCCCGGCTCTTCGTCCCTGATCGATTGAAGCCGCTTCAGCAATGCATTGAGATGCTGTTCGAGGATATCGAAAAGCAGCGCCTGCTTGCTGGCATAATAGTGGTAGATCGAAGCCTTGGAGACGCCGCAATCTGCCGCAAGTTGGCTCATCGATGCACGGTCGAACCCGGTTTCGGCAAAAACCCTGGCCGCGCGCTTGCGGATCAATGCGCGCTTTTCCTCATGGTCCCGGGCAATCGTGCGCGCCAAACCCCTATTCCTTCTTCCGCTTGTCGATGATGCGAACGGCCTTGCCTTGCGATCGTTCAACGCCACCGGGTTCGCGAACCATGACCCTGGCGCTTACACCTACAATCTCCTTGATGCGGGCTGACAGCTTTTTGGCCGACACGCTTCTTTCTGCTTCGGCTGCCGCAGTGTGCATGGCCTCGACATGGACCGTCATTTCATCAAGCCGGTTCTCGCGGCTCAACTCGATCAGGAAATGTGGTGCGAGTTCACGGATTGCCAATATCTGCTCCTCGATCTGGGTCGGGAACACGTTGACACCGCGCAGGATGATCATGTCGTCGCTGCGCCCCGTGACTTTTTCCATGCGGCGCATGGAGCGCGCAGTGCCGGCCATGAGCCGCGTCAGGTCACGGGTACGATAGCGGATGATGGGAAAGGCTTCCTTGGTAAGCGAGGTGAAGACCAGTTCGCCTCGCTCGCCATCAGCGACCGGCTCACCTGTTTCAGGATTGATGATTTCGGGATAGAAATGATCTTCCCAGATATGCAGGCCGTCCTTGGTCTCGACGCATTCATTGGCAACGCC
>JAGRLM010000074.1:0-1729 GCA_020441795.1 Nitratireductor sp. | reverse complement strand
GCGCGGATCGCGGCCCTGCGCGCGATATTCATCAAGGATTGCCAGCATGTAGGAAGGCGTCACCATGATGGTGGTTGCCTGAAAATCCTCGATCAGCTTCACCTGCCGGGCGGTCATGCCACCCGATACCGGAACCACGGTGCAGCCAAGTTTCTCAGCGCCGTAATGGGCCCCAAGCCCTCCCGTGAAGAGGCCATAGCCATAGGAAATATGGACGAGGTCACCGGGGCGGGTGCCGGATGCACGCATTGAACGCGCCATCACAGTGGCCCATGTGTCGATATCCCTGGCAGTATAGCCGACAACGGTTGGCTGGCCCGTCGTTCCCGAAGACGCGTGCACGCGAGCAACCTTCTCGCGCGGAACGGCAAACATGCCGAAGGGATAATTGTCGCGCAAATCCTGCTTGATGGTGAAGGGAAATTTCGCCAGGTCCTTCAGGCTCTTCAGATCGTCGGGATGCACACCCGCAGCATCGAAACTCTTGCGATAAAACGGCACATTTTCATAGGCATGGGCAAGCGACCACTTCATCCGCTGCAACTGCAGCGCCTCGATCTCGTCGCGTGAAGCGATCTCGATCGGCTCCAGGTCTTTCCTGTTCGGTGTCAGGTCCTTCATTGTGCATCGTCTCCCGAAATGTCTTCCTCGAAATGCTGTCCCTTGATGACCCGCGAGCATCCGCGAAATTCGGCAATCACGCTGCCATTGGATGCCGTTACCGTTACATCATAGATGCCTGATCGGCCGCTGCGGCTGATCTCGTTTGCCACCGCCGTCAGCCTGTCGCCCTCCTTGCCCGGTGCAATGAAGGATATGGTATTGTGCTGCGCCACCACGATCTGGTTGTAGCTGTTGCAGGCGAATGCAAAGGCGCTGTCTGCAAGCGTGAAAATGATCCCGCCATGACAGATGTGGTGACCGTTGCAATGGCGGGGCTCCACCGTCATCGACAGGGTCGCAGTTCCCGGCCCCACGGCATCAAGCGACATGCCAACCCACTTGCTGGCCTGGTCCGTCGACCACATGGCTTGTGCACTTCGACTTGCGCGCTCTTCTGCGGTGATGCTCATTTGCGTTTTCCGGTAAATTTAGGCTGGCGTTTCTGCAGGAAGGCCGACACACCTTCGGCATAGTCGGGAGTGCGTCCGGCAATGCGTTGCAATTTGGCTTCGAGGTCCAACTGCTCATCAAGGCTGTTGGTCGCTGCCGCCTGGATCGCCTGCTTCTGCAGCGCCAGACCAACCGTCGGTGCCTGTGAAAGCTCTTCCGCGAGATTGCGCGCCTCGATCATCAGGTGATCATCGGCAACCACCTTCCAGATGAGCCCCCAGTCAGCCGCCTGCTGTGCGGAAATTGGCATGGCAGTCATGGCAAGTGCCTTGGCGCGCGCCTCGCCCACCAGGCGCGGCAGGTTCCAGCTGCCCCCGCCATCGGGCACCAGGCCGACCCTGGCAAAGGACTGGATGAATTTGGCACTCTCCGCGGCCAGCACGAGATCGCAAGCCAGTGCGATATTGGCACCTGCTCCGGCTGCAACCCCGTTCACGGCACATATCACCGGCTTCTGCATTCCGCGGATCAACCGCACCAGCGGATTGTAGAAAGTCTCGATTGTCTTGCCGAGATCAGGCGGGCCATCCATTTTCGCGGGATCGCGGTCACCCAGATCCTGTCCGGCGCAAAAGCCGCGTCCTGCTCCTGTCAGCAGCACTGCGCGCACGGCCTC
>JAGRLM010000073.1:916-4449 GCA_020441795.1 Nitratireductor sp. | reverse complement strand
CGCTCTTCCATCACCCGGGCTGGTGAATCAGGTCCGAACCCGATCAGGGGGTGCTCGGGAATGGCGGCAATGGCGGTTTTCCATACCACGATACGCTTGCCGAGCGGGGTCATCATCTGGCCGTTTTCAGCCGCAGCGATGTCGCGGATCGCTTCGCCAATCCGGTCGCGTCCCGCGGTAAGAACAACTGCTGCCGCCAGTATCAGCACCAGCACGATTGCTAACAATGATCGGTGCGAAGGACGGCGAACCACACCAAACGAAGGCAACAGGACGAATATCAGCGGAAACAGGACGATGATCGGCCAAAGCGTTCTGGAACTCGAAAGCAGGATGGCGCCGGCAGCACAAATGGCCCCCAGATAATTGGTGAACATCGGCAGAAAGCTGTTGCGGCGCATGATCGACACCAGCGTGAACGCATAGACGACTGCCACCGTGACGCCGAAGATTGCCGCGTTTCCTGCAACGCCCTGCGCTCTAATGCCGATTGTCCAGACCTGCCATGCGCCGACTGCGAGTGCCAGCATGGCGGCAATTGGTGCAAAGCTTGCGAGCGCTGCCATCAGGCTGTGCCGCCCTCGCACAACAAGCGCCAGAAATGGCAGGAAGCCGAGAAACGTAACATTTTCAGCGATCTCTCGCAGGCTTGGCCAGCCGCGCCAGTTTATCAAGCCCGAAAGCGCTTCTGCTGCGAAGAACGCTGCCAGCGCAAGAGCCACAAGCCTGGCTTCAGCCGTGAAGCCGGTCCCTGGCTGGTGGAAGAGCAGAACCAGCAAGCCAAAGCCCATCAGCACGAAAGCGAGGATGCTGTTGAAGCTGCCGAATACGGGATAGAGCAGGACGAGAGCCGGGATCACATAGCGATTTGCACGCCGAAGATTGGCACGGTCCGGCCATAGCCAATGCATCCTGCCCGTGATGGCTGCCTCTTGAACTTCCTGCCCTGCCATAGCCCCGCATTTCCCTGGTCCTGCCATTGGCCCGGGAACTCTAGTCGCATGATTTACCCGAAATTGGAAACGGGTATTGCGATGGGCAAGGGTCCTGACGGAATGGACCTGACCCTAGTGCTGATCGTAATCCACGACCAGCTTGTCACCCAGCGGATGGCACTGGCATGTCAGCACATAGCCCTGTTCGATTTCATAATCTTCCAGCGCGTAATTGGCTTCCAGCTCGAACTCTCCTTCCAGCACCTTTGCGCGGCAGGTCGAGCAGACACCGGCGCGGCAGGACCAGGGAGCATCCATGTCGGAGGCAAGTGCGGCTTCCAGAACCGACACGCCTTTGCGCGGCATTTGCAGGGATCGTGTTGTGCCATCAAGCGTGATGGTCAGTTCAACCTTGGGGCCGTCATCCTCGACCACGCTCGCGGCAGCCTTGCCATTCCTGCGAAGTGCGGTCTTGAACAATTCGAACTTGATGCGTGAATTGTCGATGCCGTTTTCCCGCAACGCCTCGGCAATAGCCAGCATCATGGGTTCCGGCCCGCAAATGAACGCCATGTCCACGCTTTGGGGATCAATCCAGCCATTGAACAGGCGTTTGATTTTCGCGCCATCAACCCTGCCGGTGAACAGATCCAGGTCCTGCGTGTCATTTTCCAGGACATGCAGGATTGCCAGCCTCCCCAGATGAATATTCTTCAGGTCTTCCAGTTCCTCGCGGAACATGATCGTGTTGACCGAGCGGTTCGCATAGACGAGCGTGATGCGTGAGCGGGGCTCGCGCAGCAGCAATGTGCGTATCAGGCCAAGCACTGGCGTGATGCCGCTGCCGCCGGCAAACATCAGGTAATTGCGATCTGATTCAGGCTCTATCGGCGCGTTGAACTCTCCCGCCGGCGGCATTGCCTCAACCACGTCACCCGGCTTCAATTCGGTATTGGCCCAGTTCGAAAAGGCGCCGCCTTGAACCCGCTTGACCCCTATGCGCAGGGTGTTGTCGTCGACACCGGTGCAGATTGAGTAGGAGCGCCGCAATTCCTCACCGTCAATCTCCTTGCGAAAGGTCAGATACTGGCCCTGGACATAGCGAAAGGCCTCGCGATCCGCTTCTGCCGGCGTCAGGGTAATTGCCACTGCGTCGCGGGTTTCGGGGCGGATTTCTGTAACGGTCAGGGGAAAGAAGCGCGCCATGGCTGGTCTCGTCATATGCATTTGAAATAGTCGAAGGGTTCCAGGCATTCCTTGCAACGCCAACTCGCCTTGCAGGGTGTTGAACCAAAGCGGCTGATCATTTCGGTATTGCCCGAATTGCAGCGCGGACAGGCAACCGCCAGTGCTTTTGGTGTTCCCGTTCCACAGGCCGCAGTTCCCTCGATTGGCGGGGCGATGCCATATTCCCTCAGCGCGGCGCGGCCCTTTTGCGATATCCATTCGGTTCGCCAGGCTGGTGACAATTGCCGCCTGATCTCGAAATCGGCAACGCCATGATCGCCAAGCGCCTTGCCGATCTCGAAATTGATGATCGAGGTCGCCGGGCATCCCGAATAGGTGGGAGTGACGGTCACGACCAACCTGCCGTTTTCGATGCCGACATCGCGGATAATGCCGAGATCGACCAGCGAGATCACCGGTATTTCAGGATCGGGAACCTGCTCCAGCCAGTCGAGCACGGTCTGCCGATCGGGAAGGGTGGAATGACCAGTCATCGCTACCATGTCGCGCCCGGATAGCTGCGCTGCAGAAACTGCATCTCGGCCAGAATATAACCCAGATGTTCGCTGTGCTTGCCGGTCTTGCCACCAAGCTGGGCGAAATCATCCTGCGGCCGTTCAAGGCCTGCTTCCCGCAGGGTGGACGCCACAATCGCATTCCAGCCCTCGCGCAGGCTGGAGGGCAGGGGGGCAATCGCGTCTTTGGCCAGGGCAGTGTCGACCATGTCATCGGCAAACATCTCGCCTGCATATGGCCACAAGTCATTGAGAGCAGCCTGCATGCGGGCCTTGCTTTCCGGCGTGCCATCGCCCAGCCGGATCACCAGATCACGGGATCGCTCGATGTGATAGGCAACTTCACGCGAGCCCTTGGCTGCAATTTCAGCAATGCGCTTGTCGCTCGAGCGCGACAGTTCATCCAGCATCAGGTGATGCCAGGCATCGAACAGGAATTGCCGCATCAATGTCTGGCCATAGTCCCCGTTCGGCCGCTCGCACAACAGCAGGTTCCGGAAGTCCCAGACATCGCGGTGATAGGCAAGGTCATCAGCGCTGCGACCCTTGCCCTCATGCTCGCCCGCAAGCGACAGCCACAATTGTGCCTGGCCCAGCAGGTCCAGCGCCATGTTCGCCATGGCTATGTCTTCCTCGATTGCTGGCGCATGGCCGCACCATGCCGAAACCCGCTGCGACAGCACCAGGCATGTGTCACCCATGCGGGTCAGGAATTCGAACCGCGCATCCATTACATATTGCCCACTTCGTCGGGAATCGGGAAGAAAGAGGGATGGCGATAGACCTTGGAGTTGGATGGTTCGAACAAGGGGCCCTTGTCCGACGGGGCGCTGGCAGTGATGTCTCCTGCCTTCAC
>JAGRLM010000073.1:0-825 GCA_020441795.1 Nitratireductor sp. | reverse complement strand
GGCGCATGCAAGCTGCCGACATGGCGGTGCGACAGGCCATGCTGCCCACGGATGAAGATTTCCCAAAGCGGCCACTCATTCGACATTGTGGTACTCCTCGACCTGTTTGGTCTGCCCCGCTGTTTTGAGCGCAATTGCGCTTCGATGAGGCTGACGAAAATGTTTCATGACACTGATCTGCATTGAATTCGGCAAGCGGGGCCAGGTGTCACTCTGCCGCCTGTGGTTGGGCTTGCATCTCGGCCTTTTCGGCATGGGCCATCAGTCCGTCGCGGAACCATCTGCCATCGTCCCAGGCCTTTTGCCGTGCGGCCAAGCGTTCGCGATTGCACGGGCCATTGCCAGCCAGGACGTTGAAAAACTCGTTCCAGTCCGGTTCGCCGAAATCATATCCGCCGCGTTCCTCGTTTTTCCTGAGGTCCGGGTCCGGTACGCTCAATCCCAGATATTCCGCTTGCGGCACGGTTGTATCGACAAAGCGCTGGCGGGCTGCATCATTGCTTTCCTGCTTGATCTTCCAGGCAAAGGACTGGGCCGAGTGAACCGAATCCTTGTCCGAAGGACCAAACATCATCAAGGCGGGCCACCACCAGCGGTTCAGCGCATCCTGCGCCATTCCCCTTTGAGCCGGTGTGCCATTGGCAAGCTTCATCATGATGTCGAAGCCTTGGCGCTGGTGGAAACTTTCTTCCTTGCAGATGCGCACCATCGCTCGCGAATAGGGCCCGTAGGAACAGCGCTGCAAGGGCACCTGGTTCATGATCGCCGCACCATCGACCAGCCAGCCTATCGCGCCGATATCGGCCCAGGTCAGCGTCGGATAGT
>JAGRLM010000072.1 GCA_020441795.1 Nitratireductor sp. | reverse complement strand
GGGAAGGTATTGGTCGAGAAGCGCTGGTGAACCAGTGCCAGCGCCGATTCAAAGCGCTTGTCGGACAAATCGAGGTAGTAGTCCTCTACCTGATAGGCAAGGAACATGCCCTTGTAGACAATGGTGCGCGCGGACATCGACACGATGTAGAAACCGTTGTCGCGGCCTTCGGTCTCTGAATGAATGCGGCTCGAGATCACCTTGCGCAGTACATAGAGGCGGCGCTCGTATTCTTCGTCGGTCTCAATCGAAGAAGCACGCCCGATGAAGACCTGGCGCTGCACTGGCTCCGAAGCGGCAATGTGCGGCGCCTTGGAAAGCGAGGAATTGTCGACCGGAACATCGCGGAAGCCGATCAGTTCCTGACCTTCAGCATGCGCCACCTCGCGGATGATGCCCTCGATATGGGCGGCCAGTTCCGCGTCATTGGGCATGAAGAGGTGCCCGACGGCGTAGTGGCCGGGTGCTGGAAGTTGAATGCCGCTGGCGGCCATCTCCTCACGGAAAAGCCGGTCGGGTATCTGGGTCAGGATGCCCGCGCCATCGCCCATCAGCGGATCAGCCCCAACCGCACCACGATGGGTCAGGTTGTTGAGCATGAACAGGCCGTCGCGAATGATCTGGTGCGAGCGCACGCCTTTCATGTTGACGACGAAGCCGACGCCGCAGGCGTCATGTTCATTGCGCGGATCATAAAGGCCCTGTTTCGGCGGCAGGCCCGGTTTGGTGCGGGTAGCCGGCGTTGCCGCTGTTGCGGTTACGTTGCTGCCTGCTGGACCGTATGCCTTGAACCGAGCCATAATCCTACCTCCGTTTCCGGTCCCCACCGTGAAGACCGGCCTAGACAGTGCGTCGGCGCAAGCGCCGGACCGGAACCTTCCCGCGTCAGCAGGCTACAGCTTTCGCTGTGTGCAAGCTCCGGTATTTCGGAAAAAAGGACAGCATTCCTGTCCTAATATTCCGCAAATTGCCAGAAACGCCCAGCAAGGGCAAGCGAAACTTGATTCGGCGTCGATAGCGATCCCCATGCCGCGGGACCAGTTTTGTGGTCCTGCGGCCAACCACTTCCGTTTCAACCCAAACTATGCTGTTTCTACGGCAGCTGAATGTTTTTGGACCGGGAAAAATGCAATTTTCGAGCGACAACTGGGCGGGAGCCTCACCACAAATATCCCAGGCCCTTGTGGAAAACGGGGCAGGGTTTGCGTCCGCCTACGGGACCAATGAACTGGACAAGGCGGTGGAGGCGCGTTTCAGCGCGCTTTTCGAGCGCGAAGTAACCGTCCTGACGGTATCGACGGGAACGGCGGCAAACTCGCTGGCTCTTGCCCTTGCGATGAAGCCGGGTGGAATTGCACTGGCTTACCGCGAGGCGCATGTCATCGAGGATGAATGCGGCGCGCCGGAATTCTTCATGGGCGCAGGGCGCATCGAGCCACTTGATGGCGACGACGGCAAGATTTCGAGTGGCAGTCTGGGCGCTGCGCTGAAGCGGTTTGATCCGCCATTCCTGCATCATGGCAGGGCGACGGCACTGACAATGACGCAATCAAGTGAAGTCGGAACGGTCTATCGGCCGCAAGAGATTTCCCAACTGTCCGCGATGGCAAGGGATGCAGGGCTTGCCGTGCATATGGATGGTGCGCGCTTTGCCAATGCGCTGGTCTCGCTCGCCGTCACGCCAGCGGAGATGACCTGGAAATCAGGCATCGACATGGTTTCCTTTGGCGGAACGAAAAACGGCTGCTGGTGCGCGGAGGCGCTCATCCTGTTTGATCCGTCACTGCGAGAAAATGCCGAATATCTGCGCAAGCGCTCCGGTCAGCTGTTTTCAAAGAACCGTTTTGTTTCCGCCCAATGGATGGCTTATTTCGAGAATGATCTGTGGCTAGACAATGCCCGCCATTCCAACGCCATGGCAAAGGCTCTGGCAGAAGGTATTGGCGCAAGCGATCACGCCCGGCTTGCCTGGAATTGTGAGGCAAACGAAGTCTTCATGATTGCCAATCGCACCACGGAAGCGAAATTGCGGACAGCTGGTGCAAAATTCCATGAATGGAACCGACCTGCCTTTCTGAAGGAGAATCTTGCCGGTGACGAGGCGGTCTTCAGGCTGGTCACCAGTTTTGCGACGACCAGTCAGCATGTCAGTGAATTCGTGGAAGCACTTAATGCCTGACGGGCTGAAAGTCATTGGAATATCGGCAACTCGTTTTCACGGCGAAATCACGAGTGCTTGAAGCAAAGCCGATTTTGCGTGACGAGTGATTGATTTCCAAGTGAGCGACCAATCTGGGACCGTGGAATGGCAGGAGCACATGACGCTTCCTGTCCAACAGGGCAATAACCGGCATCACCGGTTTGCCGTTCCAAGGGAGAAACCAGATGAACAGAAAGACCACCATTTCCGCAGCCGTCGTAGCAGGCGCGCTGACCGCAGCACTTTCAATGGCCGCATCCACAACACCGGCACATGCAGCCAAGCTGAAATGCTACGGCGTGGCATTGGCCGGACAGAATGACTGTGCAGCCGGCCCCGGCACCACATGCGCAGGCACGTCGAAGGTCGACTATCAGGGCAATGCATGGAAAAGCGTCGAGGCCGACAAGTGCGAAGACATTGTCGTTGAAGTCAATGGTATGAAGAAAATGGGCTCGGACAAGCCGCTGACGCGCGATTTGCCATCCTGATTGGTTGAAGCAGATCCTGTTTTCAAGCGTTATCGGGGAAACCTCATGCAAGACAGTATTCTTGGCTCTGATCTGCAGGGTTTTCCTGTTGACGACAGACCGCTCCCGCCGCGTGCGGGGGCTGGTCTCAAGCCTGCGCATGTTGCCGACATTCTCGCCAATCGCCCAGCCATTGGCTTTTTCGAGGTTCATGCCGAAAACTATATGGGTGCCGGTGGCATGCCGCATGCGCAGCTTCATGCTATTCGCGAACACTACCCCCTCAGCGTTCATGGTGTGGGCATGTCGATTGGCGGCGAGGCTGAAATTGATCGCGAGCATCTTGCCCGCTTCAAGGCGGTGGTGGACATCTATCAGCCAGCCATGGTTTCCGAACATCTTGCCTGGTCCACCCATGACGATGTGTTCTTCAATGACCTTCTGCCCTTGCCCTATACGGATGAGACGCTGGACCGGGTGGTTCGCCATGTCGACATCGTGCAGAACGCTCTTGGTCGCCAGATCCTGATCGAAAACCCTTCAACCTATGTGATCTTCGAGCAGTCAAACTGGGAAGAAACGCAATTCATGGCCGAGATAGCCCGCCGCTCCGGCTGCGGATTGTTGTTCGATGTCAACAATGTCTTTGTGTCATCAACCAATAATGGCACCAGCCCTTCCGACTATATTGCGACCTATCCGCTTGAACTGGTGCAGGAAATTCATCTCGCAGGACACAGTGTCGACAGTGACGATCATGGCAATCCGCTGCTCATTGATGCACATGATCGCGCGGTCGCCGATGATGTATGGGCGCTTTATGCCATGGTCCTGAAGCGGGCCGGAGCCTTGCCGACGCTGATCGAATGGGACAATGACGTTCCCCAATGGGCAGTTCTCGAAGCCGAGACGAGGCGGGTGGAAAGTTTTCTTGATGCTTGTGCTGGGCCTGTTTCGCCGGCGCGGGCCGGGCATGACCAATTGGTGACGTCATGACCGCGCTATCAGCAAATGGCGCATTTGCCGGGGAGTTTGGCGCGGCACTGCTTGATCCTGATGTCCCGGTTCCCGACGGTATCGGCGGTCCCGTTGGAGCGCCCGCAAAGAAGCGCTACGGCGTTTATCGAAACAATGTGGTCGTCGGGCTGATGGAGGTGATGCGCAGCGCATTTCCTTCCCTGCTTGCGCTCATGGGTGCTGAAAATTTTGACAAGGTCGCGCGCAATTTCATTGCAGTATCGCCGCCGAAATCGCCGATGATGCAGCATTATGGCGACGGGTTTGCAGACTTCCTGGCCGGATTTCGGCCGTTGGCCAAATCACCCTTCCTCGCTGACGTGGCGCGTGCCGAACGTGCGTTCCTTCGTTCCTGGCATGCGCGCGATGCGGTTGCGGCAACAATCAACGAGATTGCCGGCATGGGTGAAGCTGCCTTGCCGGAACTGGTATTCGAGCCGCATCCAGCAGCCATCCTGATCACATCCAAATGGCCTGTGGCGGATCTCTTTGATCGACGAAACGGTGATGGAGACGGGGAGATCGATCTTGGCGAGGCACAATGCCTGTTATTCACCAGACCCGAGCTGAGCGTGATTGTTCAATCGCTGAATGCAGCCAATGCCGCCTTTGCGGGTGCCCTGCTTGACGGTGAAAGGCTCGGAGACGCCGCCGCCTGCGGCTTCGACGTTGATCCGGAATTCGATTTTGCTTCCGGCCTTCAAACCATTTTTTCCTCGGGTGCCGTGCGGACAACCAGACCCATAGCACCCCACATTCCATAGCAACTGACAGGTGGGACACATGAATATCATCAAGGCGATCATTCGGCTTCACAACAGCTTTTTCGCCGCGCTTGAGCGCTGGACCGAAGGCTGGTTTTTAGGGCTTTTTGCCCGTTTCACCTTTCTGGCAGTCCTGTTCTTCTATTTCTTCAATTCATGGAAGACCAAGACCGGCGATGGTGTGTTCGGTTTCCTGCTGGCATCGGACGGAGCCTACTACCAGATCGTGCCATGGGCCATGGAAGCTGCGGGCGGTGACACATCGATGGTCGGCTTTTTCAATCATCTCATTGTTCATGCCGGCACGCTGGCGGAAATTTCCCTTCCCGTCCTGATCGTGCCCGGGCTTTTTACCCGGTTTGCTGCCGTTGGAATGATTGGTTTCATCGCGGTGCAAAGCTTCGTCGATATCCGCTTTCACGGAGTCGATGCCACGACGGCCGGAATGTGGTTTGACCGGGCATCGGATGCGCTGATCTGGGACCAGAGAATGTTTTGGGTCTTCCTGCTTGTTTACCTGGCGGTGAAGGGGGCCGGCAAATTGTCACTGGATCACTTGCTGGCAAGTCGCTCGCGCGGTTGAAAAAAGGGCGCCAAAACTGGCGCCCTTGATCATTGCCCGGCTCCGTTAGGCCGGATCAGGCCTTGACGGTTTCACCGGCTTCGGTCTTCGCCTTCACCTTGGTGTCGGCCTTGCCCTCGATCTGCTTCGGGCCACCGGCAGTCTTGCCTTCAGCCTTGGCGATCTCGATCTTGCGTGGCTTCATTGCCTCGGGAATGTTGCGCACGAGGTCAATATGCAGCAGACCGTTTTCAAGATTGGCGCTGCGGACCTCGACGTGATCGGCAAGCTGGAAGCGACGCTCGAAGCTGCGCGCGGCAATACCGCGGAACAGGATTTCCTTGCCGTCTTCGTCGGTCTGCTCAGTGCGTTCACCCTTGATAGTCAGCGTGTTTTCACGCGACTCGATCGAGAGATCATCTTCACCGAAGCCTGCAACGGCCATGGAAATGCGATAGGCATTTTCGCCGGTACGCTCGATATTGTAGGGCGGATAGGCAGGTGCAGACTGTGGCTCGGACAGATTGTCGAGCATTGAAAACAGCCGGTCAAAGCCAACGGTTGAGCGATAGAGGGGAGCAAAATCAAGTGCACGCATGGGATAGTCCTCCTTGAAGCGACGTTTGCGTTTGGTTGGTTCCCAGGCTGCCAAATCTGGCAGTGGGTCTGGTGAAAATCCCCGCCACAAGGGCCGAAGATTTTTCGATGCGAACCCGGTTTGGCGTCCGCAACCCATATTTGGGAGGTGGATTTTCCGATTTCAAGAGTTGGTCAGGCCCGACCCGCTTGCCGCATGGGCGACAAACCGATAGTGACATTGGGTCACAAACGATGCAGGCTTCATGGAACTCGTTCAGCCAATCGGCAATCCCATGCCACCTAATCCGGTTTCCGGTCATGTTGAGACCGTTGACGGCGTGAAACTGAGATTTGCCCGCTGGAAAACGCATCGCGCCCCGGCCAAGGGTACGGTCCTGCTGTTGCAGGGCCGGGCGGAATATATCGAGAAGCAGTATGAGACCATCACTGACTTGCGCAATGCGGGTCATGATGTGCTTGCGTTTGACTGGCGCGGGCAGGGCGGCTCGTCGCGTCTGCTGAAGGATCGCAAGCGCGGTTATGTCGCCAATTTTGACCAGTATGTCACGGACCTGGAGACCATTCTGGAAAAGGTGGCATTGCCGGATTGCCGTGGGCCCTATTTCATTCTGGCGCATTCCACAGGCGCGCTGGTTGCGCTTCTGGCAGCGCCAAAGCTGGCCAACCGGATTCAGCGCATGGTGTTGTCTTCGCCCTTTATTGGATTTGGCGCCATGCCGGTACCGCCGGGCTGGATCATGTCGCTGGCCGGCTTTCTGAACCTTGTCGGTCTTGGCAGCATCTATATGGCGGGTGGTCCGAAACCGGATGAAAGGAGAGCCTTCACGGGTAATCGGCTAACCTCTGATACCAGGCGCTTTGCGCGCAATGCAGGCTTTGCCACACAATTTCCCGAGCTTTCGATCGGTGGGCCAACTGCGGGCTGGCTGTTGGCATCGGGCAATGCCATGGAGCGCCTGCAGGATCCCGATTTCATCGGTTCCATCAACATTCCTTCGCTGCTCGTCATTGCCGGGGCAGACGAAGTGGTGTCCAACAAGGCCATAGAGGAATTGGGGCGCAGATTGCGATCAGGACGCAGTGTGACGATTGACGGTGCGCGCCACGAATTGCTGCAGGAGCGCGATGTGTTTCGCGAGCAGTTGCTGGCTGCATTCAATGCATTCGTACCGGGCGAAGAGCAGCAAAAGCGAAGCTGACAATCCCGCTGTCAGCCAGCAAGAATTGCCATTGCCTGGGCATGGATCTGCAGATTGGCCGCCGCCAGGATGTTTCCGCCCTTGATGGCGTTTTCGCCGTTCCAGGTCGTGACAACGCCGCCAGCCTGCTCGATCACCGGAATGAGGGCAGCAATGTCATAGGATTTCAAGCCGCTTTCTACGACCAGTCCGACATGGCCTGCAGCTAGCATGGCATAGGCGTAGCAGTCATAGCCATAGCGCGCCATCTTGCAGCGTGCCTCGAGTGCCTGGTAGCGCGGCAGATAGTCTTCGGCAAACAGAAAGGGCGAGGTGGTCATGATGGTTTGGTTCGCCAGATCGCCGGCCTTGCGGGTGGAAACCTTTTCGCGTTTTCCCCCATGCTCAAGCCATGACTGGCCGAGCGAGGTGAAATAACGCTCACCCGTAAATGGCTGGTGCATGACGCCGGCTATTGCAATGCCGTTGCGCGACAGCCCGATCAGCGTGCCCCAATTGGGCAGGCCGCTGATGAATGCCCGTGTTCCGTCAACCGGATCAATGTGCCAGCAATATTCGGCATCGGGGTTCAGTGGTTCTTCTTCCTCGCCGATGATGCCATGGTCCGGATATCGGCTGGTGATCATCGCGCGGATGACCGACTCGGCTGCCTTGTCGGCGGCAGTCACAGGATCGAAGCCGGTTTCGTCCTTGTTCTCGACATCAATGCGAACGCGAAACCGCGGCATGGTTTCGCGCGCTGCAGCGTCGCACAGTTCATGCAGGAATGCTTCCATCTCGGCTGTCATGTCGGTGGTTCTCGCTATTTCGGTGAAATGGAAGGTTTATTCCGCGGCCAAAGGGCGCGACCCGGCAAGGCCTGCTTCGGGAATCGAGATCAATCGGGAAATGAACCTGGAAATGGCGGATGCCACCTGATCAAAGTTCCTGTTCTTTTCAAGGGTGGTTTCATTCATGTAGAGGCCGCGATTGACTTCGATCTGGATGGCATGGATGCCGTTATCGGGTCGGCCGTAATGCTCGGTGATGAACCCTCCGGCATAGGGCTTGTTGATATCGACCTCGAAGCCGAGTGCCGAAAGATATTCGCATGCTGCCCAGGTGATATGCTGGGCGCAGCTCGACCCGAAGCGGTCGCCAATCACGAAATCCGGGCGCAAACGCCGGCTTGAGCCATCTCGCGAGGAAGGCATCGAGTGGCAATCAACTAGCACCGCATGGCCGAACAGCACATGCGTGCGCGCCAGCAGCAGGCGCAGGGCTGCGTGGTAGGGCTTGTAGAGCGTTTCAATGCGCTCCAGCGCGTCGCTCACCGCCAGCTTTTCGGCATAGATGGTTTCCGTTTCCGACACGATGCGCGCAATGGTGCCGAGCCCGCCAGCCACGCGGGCGGAGCGGGTATTGGCGAAAGCGGGCAGTTCTTCTGAAAACATCGCCGGGTCGAGCTCATATGGCTCGCGGTTGACGTCGAGAAAGGCGCGCGGGAAGTTGGCGACAAGCAGGGGGCAGCCAAGCGGAACCGCGCTGGCGAAAAGCTCATCCACACGAAAATCCTCAGACTTTCGAATGGCGCTGCGGCTCAGTTTGGTCTCAGCCAGAAAATTCGGGGTGTAATTGCGCCCGCTATGGGGCGAATTGAAAACGAAAGGCACGCGCTGCTGCGCGGGGGCCAGCACCGTGAAGGGCGGATTGAGGGTGGTGTCGAAACCCGTGGCCATGCCTTTTCGAAGATCCTTTCAATCTACCAGCTTGCTGTGGCATTCCATGAAATGCCGGGTCATTTTGGCAGGCGCATCGGGCGCTGGCAATCGCAAGTGCGGGTTTGGGGCGTTGAAAACTGCAATCTCCAGCCGTCTTCATCGGCTGTTTACCAAAATCATGGCTTAGATTAACCTTGATTTCCAATACCAGGCTCGGAGATTCTGCCAGACCATGAAAAAGATCCTGCTCGCAGAAGATGACAATGACATGCGGCGCTTTCTGGAGAAGGCGCTTGCGAAGGCCGGTTATTCCGTTGTCGCCTTTGACAATGGTGCCAGCGCCTATGACCGGCTCAGGGAAGAACCATTCTCCCTGTTGCTGACCGATATCGTCATGCCGGAGATGGATGGCATCGAGCTTGCCCGGCGCGCCACTGAAATTGACCCCGACCTCAAGGTCATGTTCATTACCGGCTTTGCTGCGGTGGCACTCAACCCTGATTCAAAGGCACCAAAAGACGCAAAGGTGCTGTCGAAGCCGTTCCATTTGCGCGACCTGGTGGACGAAGTCGAGAAGATGCTGGCCGCTGCCTGACAGCGGCCTCCTGCGCCGGTTTTGCTGGCTTTTGGAACGGGCAAACAAAATCGTCCTGAAGCCTTGTAGCAGAACTTGACGTGCGACGCATAACTGTGGTCTATGCGCCGTGTTGTCAGCAGACAAGAGCCTCCGGGCGATGATTGTCTGATGGCAATAAACCCGTATTTCCCGGCCTCGCTTGTCGATCCGGGTCCCATGGAATGGGGCGTGTAGCTCAGCGGGAGAGCACTACGTTGACATCGTAGGGGTCACAGGTTCAATCCCTGTCACGCCCACCATTTTTCCCTAACGTTTTCAATAGGTTATTCGGCGAGAAGGTTCTTGGTCAAAGCTGGATTTCTGCTGCTGTCACACTCTTGTCACAGCAAAGGTCCGGTTATGGCTACATTTCGCAAACGTGGGAACAAATATCAGGCACAGGTTCGCAGGCTCGGACACCCTGATATCAGCAAATCATTTCACACCTTGAAGGATGCAAAGGAATGGGCTCGTCATATGGAAGTCCAGGCTGATCGCCATGAGCTGAGCCCCGACAGAAGATCATTGCAGCAATTCAATCTTGGGCAACTCGTTATCCGTTATCGCGATGAGATTCTTCCAAGGAAAAAGGGATGCGAAATAGAGACGATCATTCTCAATCGGTTCCTTCGACATGCCATTTGCAACAAGAACCTCTTCGATCTGAAAACAGTAGACTTTGTACAATACCGGGATGAGCGATTGCAGGAGATCACTGCCAAGTCCCTCAAGCGGCAGCTTTCCCCTCTTCAAAACATGTTCGCAATTGCGCGTGAGGAATGGGGAATACCCCTCACGGAAAATCCCCTGTCCAAACTCAGGTTGAAAACCACTGACAATCGAAGGGAAAGGAGACTGAGAGAAGGGGAATTACAAAGGCTACTGGAAGCAGGAAAACAATCCAGAAATCCCCACCTTGTACCAGTCATTCTGTTTGCCCTTGAAACAGCCATGAGACGAGGGGAAATCCTTTCCTTGTGTTGGAACCAAGTGGACCTTGAAAGGCGCTCAGTGACCATTCTGGAGTCAAAAAACGGCCATTCAAGAACCATTCCCCTTACGGACAAGGCTATGGGGATATTGAATGATATACAGGTTTCAGAAAAAGGTATGGGTAATGAAAATGAGACATATAAAGACTGTAGGTGTAATATCGAATTCAACAGTAAGACCATTTCGAAAAGGAAGGTAAGGGTATCTGTACGTCCACTAACCATTGAAAAGGTCTTTAATATGAGTGCCAATGCAACACGACTTAGCTGGGCAAGGTTGTGTAATAGGGCTGGGATTGCTGATCTGCATTTTCATGATTTGAGACACGAGGCAATCAGTCGGTTTTTTGAATTGGGACTAACAGCACCTGAAGCTGCATCCATCAGTGGTCACCGGGATATGCGAATGCTGCTGCGCTATGCCCATGCCAGCCCAGATCACGTACGGAACAAGTTAGGGTCTGACCGCTTGTGAATGACGCTGGTGATGGCTTCAACCAAAAGTTATCGCAAAGTAGGTGTTCGAATGCTGCAATATCTTGAACCTTCCAAACGCAAGTTAACAAGGATGCACTAGTTCACTAGCAC
>JAGRLM010000071.1 GCA_020441795.1 Nitratireductor sp. | reverse complement strand
CGGGTTTTCGCTATGCCAATCTGGCACGCGCAGATTTCCGGGAAGCGGTTTTTCAAAGCTCGATAGATTTCACCGGAGCCTATCTTTACCGCACCAGGCTTGAAAACGTGGATCTGTCCAAGGCCGTCGGCCTCAATCAATGGCAACTCGACATGTCCTGCGGCAATGCGGAAACCACTTTGCCCGAAGGGCTTGTCCCACCCGAAAGCTGGCCTTGCGACGAAGAGTGAACCGGCTCCGTCAAGCGGCGCGGAAATGCTTGGACAGTTTCAGGCCCTGCGCCTGGTAATTCGAGCCGAGTCCTGTGCCGTACAGCTTGGCGGGCCTTTCGATCAGGTGTTCATAGACGAGCCGTCCAACGAGCTGACCATGTTCCAGGATAAACGGAACTTCATGGCTTCGAACTTCCAGAACCGCGCGTGCGCCTGTGCCTCCAGCCGATGCGTCACCAAAACCGGGATCGAAGAAACCGGCATAGTGGACGCGGAATTCTCCTACCAGCGGATCAAAAGGCACCATTTCGGCTGCATGGAGGGCTGGCACATGGACGGCTTCCCGTGAAACGAGAATGTAGAATTCGTCAGGGTCAAGAATGATTTCGCCATCCATGCCGGCGCGGTTGTGAATGGGCTCCCAATAATCGAGCACTTCACAGGCCGCCTTGCGATCAACATCGACGACACCGGTATGACGCTTGCCACGATAGCCGACGAGGCCTGCTGCATCTCCGGTAAGGTCAATCGAAACGCCAATGCCTCCATCCTGGATCACAGGACCCCGATTGCCATCCTCGGGCACGCTTACCAGTGTCTCGCTCGCATGCAGTTGTGCAATTTCTGCGTCATCGAGAAGTGCATTGCCCTTGCGAAAGCGGATTTGCGAAAGCCGGGAGCCGGTTCTTGCAACAATCGGAAACGTGCTCGGACTGATCTCGAGATAAAGCGGCCCGGCATAACCGGCTGAAACCCGATCGAAGCCCTGGGAATTGTCGGTGATGACACGGGTGAAAATATCCAGTCGCCCGGTCGAACTCTTCGGATTGGCTGATGCACTGACATCGGCTGGCAGGGCGAGGCTCTCCTGCAATGGCACCATATAGACGCAGCCGGTCTCCAGCACCGCGCCCTTTGTCAGGTCGACCTCGTGAAGGGCAAAGCGCTTCAGTTTGCTTTCAACCGTGGTGCCGGGTCCGGGAAGGAATGATGCGCGAACACGATAGGCAACATCCCCCAGACGCAAGTCGAGGCTGGCTGGCTGCACCTGATCGGCATCGAAGGGCCGCGACGTCTTGATCGCACCATTGGCATGGAGCTGGCGGATATGGGTGTCGGGCAATATCCCGGTGGTTCTCACGCTGTCTCTTCCGTTTGTACAACTTTACGCAAACAGCAATAGACGATCCGGGAATTGACGCAAACGCCTGAGCGGAGTAAACCACATCAAATTCGATCCGTGGTGATTTGGGCCGACCGGCTTGCAGCCACGTTAAACAAGTCGCTAAAAGGGTCGCGGGCAATCCGGTTTGCGACTTCGCGAGCCGGATTTTTTTGTTTGTGCAGGAGCTTGCAATGGTCAGTTCAAAGAGTGGGGCAAAAACCAGTCCGCAATTTTGGCGCCCGGCGACCAGAATGGTGCATGGCGGGACGGTGCGCTCGGGATTTGGCGAGACATCCGAAGCGCTGTTTCTGACTCAGGGCTTTGTCTATGACAGTGCTGAAGCCGCAGAAGCCAGATTCAAGGGCGAGGAAGACGGTTTCATCTATTCGCGTTATGCCAATCCGACGGTGGACATGTTCGAGAAACGCATGTGCCTTCTCGAAGGAGCCGAGGACGCCAGAGCCATGGCCTCCGGCATGGCAGCGGTTTCTGCCGCGATTGGCTGCCAGGTCAAGGCGGGCGATCATATCGTGGCGGCGCGGGCATTGTTCGGTTCCTGCCGCTGGGTGGTGGAAACGCTGATGCCGCGCTACGGCGTGGAATGTACACTGGTCGACGGTCGCAATCTCGACGAATGGAAGGCGGCCATGCGGCCACAGACCAAGGTGCTTTTCCTGGAAAGCCCGACCAATCCGACGCTCGAACTGTGCGATATTGCGGCCATTGCCGATATCGCGCATGAGGGCAATGCCCGGCTTGTCGTCGACAATGTCTTCGCGACACCCATCCTGCAAAAGCCGCTGGAGCTTGGCGCAGATATCGTGATCTATTCCACCACCAAGCATGTCGATGGCCAGGGCCGTTGCCTTGGCGGCATTGTGCTTGGATCCAGGGAATGGATTGACGAGAACCTGCATGACTATTTCAGGCATACAGGTCCCTCGATGAGCCCGTTCAACGCATGGGTCATGCTCAAGGGTCTGGAGACCCTGCCGCTTCGCGTGCGCCAGCAAACGGAAACGGCAGCTCTGATTGCCGACCAGCTCGCGCAGGAAAAGGGCGTTAGCCGGGTGCTCTATCCGGGCCGGGCGGACCACCCGCAGGCCGACATTGCCAGAAAGCAGATGGCCGGTGGATCGACGCTCGTGGCGTTTGAACTCGCCGGCGGAAAGAAGGCTGCCTTCGCGTTTGAAAATGCGCTTTCGATCATCAGGATTTCCAATAATCTGGGAGATGCGAAAAGCCTGGTGACACATCCGGCCACAACGACGCACAAGAACCTTGCGCCGGAAGCGCGGGCGCAATTGGGCATCAGTGACGGACTGGTCCGGCTGTCGGTCGGACTTGAAGACAGCGCTGACCTGATGGAAGATATTGCAGCGGCAATGGCAGCAGCAAATCTCGCGACTGCGTGAATAGCGCTCAGCCCGCGAAATTGCGGGCTGCAAGCACGATGCGCGACAGGGCAGTGTAAAACACGACAACTGCGAACAGCACGGCAATGACATTGAACCATTGAGGAAACAGGCACATGCCGACAAAAACCGCGAGCGTCTCCGTGGCCTCGGCAAGGCCCGTGGTGAAAAACAGCGACTTCGACCCGCGAATTCTGGTCTCAAGTGCCCGCTTCTCGGCCATGACCGCGTAAGCGAGGAAGCTTGCGCCATTGACATAGAACGACACCAGCAAGAGCCCGCCGGCAATGGCGTTGGCGGTTGGATCGAGCACAATGAATGCAAAAGGAATGGCTCCGTAAAATCCGAAGTCCAGCACGATATCAAGGAAGCCGCCGAAATCGGTCTTGCGACTGGCGCGCGCAACTGCTCCATCAAGACCATCAGCCACACGGCTGGCCAGGATGAGAACAAGTCCGGTGAGGAACATGCCATATGCAATGGCGGCGGCGGCGGCCAGGCCAATTGCAAAGCCGGCAATCGTCACGGCATTCGCACCAATTCCTGCTGCAGCCAATGCCTTGCCAACGCGATCAAGCACGGGATCAAGCAGTGTTCGCATCTTGCCGTCCAGCATCGGCTACCCCATCTTGTTGGCCATGAGCAATTCGGGCAACGCGGCCAAATCGTTTCCCGCTTGAGTGAAAACTCGATAGTGATGCACCCGGCCGCGCTCGTCACTGTTTCTGCTTGAAACCAGGCTTGCCTCGTCAGAAAGTGCCAGGATAGGAACCCAATGTATCAGGCAGAAACGAATTCGATCCGAATAGAGGTTACCCCGCAATATGTCGAGGGTCGTTCGGACCCGTCTCGCAGCCGGTTTTTCTGGGCCTATCGGGTGGTAATTGAAAATGCGCGCGAAGACACAGTGCAACTTGTGTCACGCTACTGGCAAATCACGGATTCGTTGGGCAAGGTCGAGGAGGTGCGCGGCGCTGGGGTGATCGGTGAGCAGCCCGTTCTTGGGCCCGGTGACCGGTTCGAATATACCAGCGGTTGCCCATTGCCGACGCCATCGGGTTTCATGCGCGGCAGCTACACCTTTGTCGATGAAACGGGCGACCGCTTCGAGGCCGTGATCCCGGCATTTTCGCTGGACCTGCCGGGAATGCAGCACGTCATCAACTGACGACTATTCAGCTGGCAGGTTTCTTGGGGCCGGGCCGCCAAATATCCGGATCGCCACCTTGCGCATATCCGCACCAATTCCCACAATTGCCGGGACCAGAAAAAGGACGATCGCTGTTGCCAGTCCAAGGCCGAAGATGATGGTAACGGCCATCGGCACCATGAATTGTGCCTGAATGCTTTTTTCAAACATCAACGGCACGAGACCACCAATCGTTGTCAGCGAAGTGAGCAGGACCGCGCGCAGACGGTCGCGGCTCGCTCCGATTGCAGCCTCTTCAAGCGTTTCTCCCTCGGCAAGTCGCTCGTCAAGTCGGCTGACCAAAACGATGGAATCATTGACCAGAATGCCGGCAAGGCCCAGCAGGCTGATCAGCGACATGATCGTCAATTGGTAGCCGAGCACCCAGTGGCCAAAGACTGCACCGACCAGTCCCAGCGGGATGATCAGCATGATGGCAATCGGACGCCAGTAATCGGAAAAGGTCCAGGCCAGAATGATGTAAATCACCGACAAGGCGATCAGAACGCCAAGGCCAAGATCCTGAAACGCCTTGGCGCGTTCCTCGGCGCGCCCGGCAAAACGCCAATCGAGGCCGTATTTGGCGGCAATCTGCGGCATCGCGCTGTTCTCGCTCAAGAGCTTGATCGCGGCATCCGTGGTGGTTAGCGTGGTGTCGAGATCACCCGTGACCGAGACAATCGTCTTGCCATCCTGGCGCTGGATGGAGGAAAAACCCTGCCGGTCTGTCAGCGAGACGATTTCGGTCAGGGGAATGAACTCTCCTGCGGGACTGCGCAATTCCAGGTTTCTGAGAGCAGCGGCACCCTCACCGGGAATGCCCATGGTGATGCGTACCTTGATCTCGTCATCATCGCGGGCAAAGCGCCGTGGTATCGAGCCCTCGAATGCGTCGCGAACCTGGCGCGCAACCTCTTCCAGCGTGAAGCCCAGGGCACCACCACGCGGCAGCAATGTCATTACCAGTTCGGGTTTTCCCCAGGGCAGGTCATCGGCAATTCCGGTAAGCCCCGGGACCTCGCTCATGACGTCGATGATTTCGACAGCCGCTTTTTTCAGGGTGGTTACATCACCGCCCGTCAGTTCGAGATCGATGTCGCGACCTGGAGGACCACCGCGGCGTTCGGACAATGAAATCCGATTGACCCCGGGCAGGCGTGGCAAGGCCTTTCGCCAGGCCGCCAGCACATCCGGCGTACGGACATCGCGGAACTCGGACGCTACCAATTGCACATTCATCTCGGCAAGATTGTCACCGGTATTGCGACCCGCCTGACCCAGCGTGGTGAAAACCGCGCTGACAACCTTGCTGTCATTCTTTGCCAATGTGGCGACAGCCGTGTTGAGCGAGGTTTCCACCGCGTCGAGAATTTCGCGGGTGCGTTCCTCGGGGAGTCCGGCATTGAAGACGATGCGGGCAGACAGGTTTTCGGATTCGGGAGACGGGAAGAAGACGAAGCTCACCCGCCCGCCCATCAGCAATCCGAACACCACAACCATGATGCAGGAAATGGTGAAGGCGATCGTCACATAGCGAAACTCGAAGGAAAGCTGCACCAGCCGCGCGAAAGGCCCATCCCGAAACCAGGCAAAACCGCGGTCAAAGCCCCGACGAAACATGCCCTCCTCAGCCTCAAGATCGATCGTCCCGTCCGGGGATAGTTCCGTCTTGCGAAGGCGACGCATCAGCGCAAATCCGGCTTCAACGGCTGCGCCAAACAGGAAGGACGCTGCAGCCAGTATGACGATGAACAGCGGCAGAGGCATTTCTGCCTTGGCGGAGGCAATGTGATTGGCGAGCGACATGATAGGGAGCGATGCAGCATCGCTGGAAGCGCGTGCCGAAAGCGCCAATGCCAGCCCGCCAAAGGCAAAGGAAAAGGCCAGGTGGCGCAGATGCGACCAGCGTCCGCTGCGACGCGGTGTCAGGGCATGGGCGAGATGGCCGGGAAGGATCAGAAAGCATTCCACCAGGCTTGCCAGGATCACGGCAATCACGACGATGGGCAAGGTGCCCATGATCTGGCCAATCACGTCACGCACAAGGAATATGGGCGCAAAAGCGGCGACAGTCGTCGTCATGGCGGCAAGCACCGGCATGGCCATGTGTCCCGCCCCGGTCTCGGCAGCCTCCAGTGGCGTATCACCCATGGCATAACGCGTTGCGGTGTGTTCCCCCACAACAATGGCGTCGTCAACAATGATGCCAAGCATCATGATCAGTGCAAAAAGCGTGATCATGTTGATGGTCTGGCCCAGCAGCAACATGATCCCGATGGTTGCCAGCATGGCGACCGGAATGCCTGCTGCGACCCAGAACGCAATCCTGGCATTGAGGAAAATGAACAGGATGGCGACCACGAGAATAAGGCCGCTCACGCCGTTGCGAACGAGCAGCATGATGCGTTCGAGCAACGCGTCGGAGGCGACATCGTATTTCTGCAATACCAGGCCCGGCGGCAGGGTATCGCGAATTTCGCCCAGATAGTCATCAAGGATCTTCGCCGTGGCAAGCGTATCGGCAGTGGGGGCGCGCTGGACGGATATTTCGATTGCCCTTGTTCCGGCTGCAAAGCCCTGGACCTGTCCGTCTTCATAACCCTGTCTGATATCGGCAATGTCGCCGAGACGAACTTTCTCACCTGTCGGGAAAGAGCGGATTTCCAGTTCGCCCAGGGCTCGCGGATTCTTGAAGTCCGCCAGCGAGCGCAATTGGCGTTCAACCGCGCCGCCGGTCTGGCCGGACGGCATGTCCCTCGTATTGCCGGCAACGCGTTGCGAAATCTCGGCGATCGACATTCCAAGCCGGCGCAGCTCGCTTTCGGGGATGTCGACCTGCAATTCCTCGTCGCGAAGGCCGCGGAAGGTGATCTTGTCGATGCCACGGGCAATCAGGTCATCGCGGATCTTGCGGGCATGAATGCGAAGGGTCGATTCCGGCACATCGCCGGAAAGCGAAAGCGTTGCAACCCGGTCGAAAAAGGAAACGCGGCTGACCTTGGGAGCCTCTGAATCTTCAGGCAGGTTGGACAGTGCCTTGACCGCAGCATCGACATCTGCGGTTGCCTTCTGCATTTCTGCGGATGGCGAGAACTCCAGCGAAATCGTTCCCGATCCCTCCCTTGCATAGGAAGTTATCTTGTCCACACCATCGATGAACCGAACCTCAGGTTCGATGATCTGGAGGATGTTGGCTTCCACATCCTCGGCACTGGCACCGGGCCAGGAAACCACGACATTGACGACCTTGGTCTCGAGCGTTGGAAAGAACTGCGTGTTGATGCGACCAATGGAGAAAATCCCGAACATGATCATCAGGACCATGACCAGATTGGCAGCATTGGGATGGCGGGTGAAAAGGCGGATGATGCCGCTGCCATCCCCGGAAAACGAAGGCACCGGGAGCTTGCTCATTGTGCGCCGGTCCTGACCTTCAGGCCTTCGCTGATTTCCGCGATATGCGTAGCCAGCACCTCATCGCCTGCGTTCAGCGCGCCGTCGACAATGATCGAATTGCCATCATAGGCAGCGACCGTCACCTTGCGAGACTGCAATTTGCCGTCGACAACGACATAAACCGTATCGGTTCCGAAAAGTGCTTCCGAAGGCAGGCGGATATGATTTTCGAAAGTGCGGTCGGGAACCTCGATACTGACAAAGGCGCCGGGGCGAAGGGCTGCTGGAAGGGTGTCTGCATCCATGGAAGCATAAATCTCGACACCGCCACGATTGGAGGCGATGTCTGCGCCGAGCCGATCCATGCGCGCGGGCACGGATTGCGACTGGGACCCGGCCGAATGGATGACCTTGACCATGCGACCGGCAAAACCGCCAGGTTCCGATTGCATGCGGGCGAAGCGGTCATCCGTGAGCGTGAAACGCACTTCCATGTTGTTGCGCTCATAAAGTGACACGGCGATATCGTTGGCGTTGAGCATCTTGCCGGTTTCCACCGAGGCGCTGCGAACAATTCCGTCAAAGGGCGCAATGAGGACGGTGTCCTTCAAATTGCGCTCGGCCTGGTCGACCTTCCATTGCAGGCGTTGCAGGGCAGCTTCCTGCTGTGCGAGCTTTGCCCGTTCCGCCGCGATGCCAATCCTGGTCTGGTCGACGGCGGCCTGGCGCTGGCTTTCGATGAATTCGCGGTCTTCGAGTTGCTTGTCGGTCGCGGCTCCCCTGCCCTTGAGATCACGAATGCGCTGCAAGTCCCGCTGCGCCAGTTCCAGTTGCTGTTCCCCGCTCTCGAGACGGCTCTCCTCGATGCGAATGCGTACATTCATTTCGGCGATCCGGGCATCGGTCTCGGCCAGATTGGCTTTAGCCTCCCGCAACGCGCCCTCATATCCAAATGGGTCGATGCGAACCAGGGCATCACCTTTCTTCACTGCGGCCCCAGGCTTGAGCGAGGGCGATATCTCGATCACCTCACCAGCGGCAAGGCTGCGCAGATCGACCGAGCGGCCGGAAACAATTTCGCCATAAACCGTATAGACGGGTCTGTGATCCGCGCGTTCGACGGTTACGGTATCGATGGAATAGACAGTAGGAAAGGGAGGGCGTCTTTCTGTCTCCGGCTTTGTCGCGATCAGCCGCGACATGCCGAAAAACCCTGCTGACAGGACGACCAGCATCAGGACAATCTGCAAAAGGGTGCGGGCCAATCCGCCGGCCGATACGGTTGTGGGCTTTTTCACCTTGTCATCAGCATCGCCGGTATCGGAATTTCTGGTCAGCATCCTGTCGTCCCTGTTGATGGCAGCCAAAAGGACCAGCAAATTCGTGTCGGGGCAAGTTACAACTTCGTCACGTTCAAGGCCGGGCCCGCTGGGTCATAATTCGTCGAGCGCAACTTCGTAGGAAGCGCTGCAAAATTCGCATGTGGTGGTGACGATACCATTTTCGGCGGCCGCCTGTCGGTCGTCATCCGAAAACGAGCGAATGAGTTCCACAATCCGCTCGCGGCTGCATGAACATTGGTCAATGACGGAAACAGCATCGAATATGCGCACGCCATGCTCGTGGAAAAGCCGGAACAACAGCCGCTCCGAACCGATCTGCGGGTCTGTCAGTTCGTCATCGGCGACCGTTTCGACCAGTGCGCGCGCTTCGTTCCATGCGTCGTCACCCTCGAACTCCATGTCCGCTGCATCGTCGGGCGCATCGCCTCCGGGCAAATCCGGCAACCGCATGCGCTCCAGACTTTCCGGAAGGAACTGAACCATCAATCCTCCCGCGCGCCAGCTATGGACCGAAGGCCCGCCATTGGGACCTGGGCGGACAATGCCGGCAACGGCAAGGCGTACCTCGGTCGGTATCTGTTCGGACTGGCGGAAATATTGCTGGGCAATTTCCTCAAGGCTGGCGCCGTCGAGCGCGACGATCCCCTGATAGCGCTGCATGTCGGGGCCCTGGTCAATTGTCATTGCCATGATGCCGACCCCGAGCAATTCCTGCGGCGTCGCCGTGCCTGCAGCCTGGGCGGCTGCTACCGCTGCCTCGTCAAACCTGGCATAGGCGCGCACCGAATGCGGTGCCTTGAAATCCGTGACCAGAAGTGAGACCGGCCCGTCCGTCTGGGTCTGGACAATGAATTTCCCGTCGAATTTCAGGGACGTTCCCAGCAATACCGTCAACACGATGGCTTCGCCAAGGAGACTGGCGACAGGTGCGGGATAATCATGGCGCGAGAGGATGGTATTGAGCATCGCGTCGAGCTGGACCGCACGCCCGCGTATGTCGAGCGGTGCGACCTCGAACGGCACGACATGGTCATCGCCAGCCATGGGTATGCTGTCTGCAGTCGATACGATACCGCTCATGCACGCCCGTCCGCACCGGACTTGATGCCAAGGCACCAGGCGATCACAGCCTTCTGGGCATGCAGCCGGTTTTCTGCCTCGTCAAATACTACTGATTGCGGGCCGTCGATTACCGCATCCGTCACCTCTTCCCCGCGATGGGCCGGCAGGCAATGCATGAACAACGCATCATCGTTCGCCTTGGCCATCAGGCTGTCGTTGACCTGATAAGGCAGGAAGACATTGTGGCCGCGGGCGCGATGTTCCTGGTTCATCGAGACCCATGTATCAGTGACGACGCAATCGGCACCGGACACGGCTGCGACAGGATCGCTGCCAAGCTCGATATTGCCGCCATTGGCGCGCGACCAGTCCACAAAACGCTGGTCGGGCTCCGAGCCTTCCGGCGTTGCTACACCGAGTGAAAAGCCGAACCGGGCGGACGCCTCTACCAGGGAATGCAGCACATTGTTGCCGTCACCGGTCCAGGCAAATTTCCTGCCTTTCACCGAACCGCGCTTCTCCTGGAAAGTCATCACATCGGCCATGATCTGGCAGGGATGCGTATCATCGGTCAACCCGTTGATGACCGGCACGGTCGCGTGTTCGGCCAATTCCAGCAGGCGGGAATGATCGGTGGTACGGATCATGATGGCATCGACATAACGCGAAAGGACTCGCGCCGTGTCGCCAATCGTCTCCGAGCGGCCCAGCTGCATTTCGGTTCCCGACAGGAAAAGCGTTTCGCCACCGAGCTGGCGCATGCCCACGTCAAAGGAAACGCGGGTGCGCGTCGAGGGCTTTTCAAAGATCATGGCAAGGATCTTTCCCTCGAGCGGGCGCCAGGCGAGACTGCCTTCGCTCTTGAGCCGGTTCTTGATCGTCATGGCATCATCGAGAATGCCGCTCAGTGTTGAACTGTCAAGGGCAGACAGATCTAGGAAATGCCTGGGAGACTTGCTATTGGCGGTCATGGCTCAAGCAGCTCCCTTCAACCGGTCACGCATTTTCGAAAGCGCCTTGTCGGCGCGTTCGAAGGCTTCGCGCAATTCCTCGGCAGTGATGATCAGTGGGGGTGCGAAACGGATGACATTGTCTCCGGCACCTACTGCAAGCAGGCGTTCGGAGCGCAGTGCCGCAATGACTTCGGTGTTGGGTACACGCACCTTGATGCCCTGCAACAGACCGTCGCCACGGGCAGCTTCCAGGAGATCGGGATAGCTGTCAACGAGACCCGCAAGCTGCTGACGCAACACCTTTCCCATCTCCCTGACATGGTCGAGGAAACCCTCCGCCAGCACGATATCGAGGACCGCATTGGCAACTGCCATTGCCAGCGGATTGCCGCCAAATGTGGTGCCATGGGTTCCCACTGTCATGCCGCTTGCCGCATCCTGCGTGGCAAGGCATGCACCGACGGGAAAGCCCCCTCCCAGCCCCTTGGCTGCTGCCAGTATATCGGGCGAAGCGCCTGACCATTCATGGGCAAACAGCTTGCCGGTACGTCCCATGCCGGTCTGAATTTCATCATAGATCAGCAAAATGCCTTTCTCGTCGCAAAGCTCCCGCAATCCGCGCAGGCATTGCGGTGGTACGGGGCGGATACCGCCTTCACCCTGGATCGGCTCGACCAGGATGGCAGCAGTTTCCTCGTCAATCGCCGCCTTCAGCGCGTCATGGTCGCCAAAGGGCACCTGCACGAAGCCGGCAGTCTTGGGGCCGAAGCCTTCAAGATATTTTGCCTGGCCACCAGCCGCGATGGTTGCCAGTGTGCGCCCGTGAAATGCGCCCTCGAAGGTGATGATGTTGATACGCTCGGGATGGCCCTTCGAATAATGGTATCTGCGCGCCGTCTTGATCGCGCATTCCACGGCTTCGGCGCCCGAATTGGTGAAGAACACACGATCGGCAAAAGTTGCCTCGCACAGCCGGTCGGCAAGCCGGTCCTGCCCCTTGATGCGAAAGATGTTGGACGTGTGCCACAGCTTGCCTGCCTGCTCCCGCAGGGCATCAACCAGATGGGGATGCGCGTGGCCCAGTGCATTGACGGCAATGCCCGAGGTGCAGTCGATATAATCTGCGCCGGTGACATCAAAAAGTCGCACGCCTTCGCCACGCTCGAACTCGATTTCGGGCTGGGCGTAGGTTGCGAAAATATGCCTTTGATCCTGCATGGCGCTATCCTGACTGAGATGGCGCGCGCAATGCAGCACAAAGCCGCCAGCGCGCCTGAACCTTCCGGGAATGAAAAAGCCGCCTTTCGGCGGCAGCTTCAAAGAGGTTTATACCATCAAAACCGGGAGAATTGTCAATGAATTCCGGACCTGGCTGATACCGCCCCGGGATTGGGCCGGTGAAGGCCGGAAAATGCGGATGAAGGTTTGCAACCCAGTTTTCCACAGGCACGGCAAGCTTATCCGAAAAACCGATTCAGCTATCCACAGCT
>JAGRLM010000070.1 GCA_020441795.1 Nitratireductor sp. | reverse complement strand
ATTACCCACAACATATTGAGGTTGCCGGATTGACAAGTCCGGCAACCTTTCTTTTTGCGCTGAAAAAGCTTCCGGGCGATTCGCGAATTGGGTAAGGTTGCAAGAATCATTGAGTGTTCCAGCTGCGTTGCGAGGCGCAGACATGGAGCCGGAACAGGCAGGGCGGTCTCGGGAATTCGAGCGGCGAGAGGACCAGGACATGCCAGGGGATGCCCCCCAAACCGGCTTTCAAGCCGATGAAGCTGTTGCGCGGGCAATGGCAAGGATTGATATTGCCGGATTGGCGTCAACGATCGGTGTTACTCCTGATGGGACCGTCACCAGGCGAGCGCGAGCAAGCCTGACGGGATGGGCACGACGCAGGCTGGCAGGCGGCATTTCTGGGCTTGCGCTTGCGGCAGCGGGTTGTATCGACGTCGCAACTGCGAAAACCGCCAGTGGCGATGGTTTCCTCGGCGGTATTTTCACCTCTACCGAAATCGTCTTGCTCGCCGTCTTTGGCGGCGCAATGAGCTTTGCCCTGATGTCCGCGTCCTGGCTCATTCGCGAGCGAACCCGGATCAATGCCGAGAATTCCGATCTGCGCGTCAGGCTGGCAGATTTGCGGGCAACCCATGAAAGGGTGGAGTCGCTGGTGAATGCGACCGACCAGCGTATCGTGGTCTGGAAGGGCAATGACGGTGCACCCATCCTTTTCGGTAGCCTTGGTGCAGCCTGTGGTGCGCCAGCCGATCACTCGGATTTCCTGTCTTTCGGGCGCTGGCTCGATGGCGAGTCGGCCATCAGCTTTGAGGATGCGCTCAAGCGCTTGCGCAATTCAGCCGAAGCATTCGACCTGCCGCTCGTGACCCGCAAAGGCGGAGTGATGGAAGCGCAGGGGCGCACTTCCGGCGGCCATGCATTTGTGCGCTTCATCGAGCTTTCCGGCGAGCGATCCCTGCTTGCGCAGCTTGAGGCAGACCACGCAAGGCTGATGTCGAGCTTTGACACGATCCAGAAGCTTTTCGAGGCCATGGACAGCCCGGTCTGGCTGAAAGATCAGGCCGGCCAGCTATACTGGACCAATACGGCCTATGCCCGGGCTGTCGACCGCGAGACTTGCGAAGCGGTCATCCAGGATGGCGTACGACTGCTCGACAGCGCAGAACGGCTGGAGGTTGAGCGCAAGCAACGCGAGACGGGCAAGTTCAGCGGTGCATTGCCAGCCATTGTGTCCGGCGATCGGAAGATCCTTGATATCACCGAAATTGCGACCCGGTCCGGAAATGCCGGCATTGCCATTGACCGCAGTGAAGTTGAGGCAATACGCGCAACGCTGAAACAGACGATTGCCAGCCATGCTCAAACTCTGGATCATCTGGCAACTGCGATTGCCATGTTCGATGTCCATCAGAAACTGCAATTCTACAATTCGGCCTTCCAGAAATTATGGGGTCTGCAGCCCGGCTTCCTCGACAGCCAGCCGACCAATGCGCAAGTGCTTGATGCCATACGCGCCGAGCGCAAACTTCCGGAAATGCCGGACTGGCGCAAATGGCGCGAGACGCAGCTGGAAATCTATCGCGCGCTCGAAGCCAATGAAGACTGGTGGTATCTGCCTGATGGCCAGACCCTCCGAGTTGTCGTAAACCCGCATTCGCATGGCGGGGTTACCTGGGTCTTTGAGAACGTGACCGAGCAACTGGCGCTTGAAAGCAATTACAACGCGCTGATGCGGGTACAGGGCGAGACGCTGGATCACCTGAGCGAGGCAGTGGCCGTGTTCGGATCAGACGGGAAGCTGCGACTGTGCAATCCGGCATTCGCAAACATGTTCCGACTGGAGCGCAAGCTGATCGTGCGTGGCACCCATATCTCGCGATTGTCAGAGGCCTGCAAGGCAAGGCTTGCCGACCCCGCATTGTGGGAAGACATCCATGAAGGGGTAACCGCCTATGACGATGACAGGGGTGATCTGAAGGGCCGGATCGAAACCCGGGATGGCGCAATACTGGATTACAGCCTGGTTCGGCTGCCGGAAGCACAGACCATGATGACGGTCTCGGATTCGACCGCTGCGGTCAATATCGAGCGGGCGCTGAAAGAGCGCAATGAAGCGCTGGAACAATCCGATCATCTGAAGAACCAGTTCATCCAGCATGTCTCCTATGAATTGCGCGCGCCGCTGACCAGCATATCGGGGTTCTCCGAAATGCTCGGGCTGGATGGTATTGGCAGCCTGAACGGGAAACAGAAGGAATATGTCGGTCATATCAGCAGTTCAGCCGATACGCTCAAGACGATCATCGACGACATTCTGGACCTCGCCACCATTGATGCGGGGGCCATGACACTGGAGAAATCGCCCTGCAATCTCGGTTCGATCATAGCCGAAAGCATTGAAGGATTGCAGGGAAGGCTGGCCAAACACAGCATCAAGGTGGAAACGGAAATTGAACCGGGTGCGGAAAGCATCATCGCCGATCCGGATCGGCTGGCGCAAATCCTCACCAACCTTCTTGCCAATGCTGCCGGTTTCTCACCCGATGGCGCAACCGTTCGCATCACTGCCCGCAAATCCGCAGGGATGCAGGAGATTGCGGTCAGCGATGAGGGTCCCGGCGTGCCAAAGGCAGAGCGCAGCCGCATTTTCGGAAGGTTCGAAAGCCGGTCGTCCGCCAATCGGCGCAAGGGAGCAGGGCTCGGGCTTTCCATCGTCAAGAGTTTCGTCGAATTGCATGGCGGTTCGGTGCATGTCGAGGATGCCGCGACACGGGGTGCACGTTTCGTTTGCAGGTTCCCGATTGTCCGCGACACCAGCAAAGCTGCCGCCTGAGCCTGTGACAATCCCATGGTGATCGACCCCCTCATTCTTCCCGACGAGGCAGCGACCGAGCGGCTGGGCGAGGATATTGCCAAGATCCTTCGTCGCGGAGACACGCTCTGCCTGCATGGTGATCTGGGCACCGGGAAGAGCAGTCTCGCGCGGGCGCTTATCCGGGCGCTTGCCGACAATGACAACTTGGAAGTACCCAGTCCGACCTATACCTTGTGTCAGAGCTATGACGGTGATTTGCCTGTAAGCCATTTCGACCTGTACAGGCTGGCCAGCGAAGACGAGGTCCTGGAACTCGGTCTGGAAGAAGCGGTCGAGCAAGGTGCGGTCATTGTGGAATGGCCTGAGCGGGCCGGTAGCCACTTGCCGAATGACGCACTGCATTTGTATCTGGGCATAACGCCGGATGGGGGTCGGGAAGTCCGGTTCTTGCAGGCTGAAACAGCATTCGGGCAGAGGGTCCGGCGCAGCCTGGCAATCCGGGCATTTCTCGATCGAAACTGGGGCCATGGCGTTGTCAGACGGCGGTTTCAGGGCGATGCGTCAGCGCGGCGATATGAAACTGCCCGGCTCGGCGGCGCAACCCATGTATTGATGGATGCGCCAAGACTGCCTGACGGACCGGCGATCCGCGATGGCAAGCCCTATAGCCAGATCGTGCATCTGGCTGAAGATGTCACACCCTTTGTTGCAATCAGCGAACTTCTCGAAGCCAGGGGATATGCCTCGCCGCCAATTCACGCGAAGTCGCTGTCCGAGGGACTGTTGCTTATCGGGCATCTGGGTGACGGCAAGATCATCGATGCCAGCCGCATGCCCATCGCCGAGCGCTATTGTGCGTCGGCTGCACTTCTGGCGGAAATGCATCGTCAGGTCTGGCCAGACACGGTTTCAGTCTCTGGCGAGGCCGGTGAAACCCGGCAATACACGATTGAACGCTATGACCGTGATGCCATTTCCACCGAAGCAAGCCTGTTTGCCGACTGGTATGCACCCCGCTTCGGTGGCGGTTTGAGCCATGCCGCAAGAAGCGCCTTTCTGAAAATCTGGGATAATCTCGCGGATATTGTTTCGACCGGAGAAACATCGCTGGTGCTCAGGGACTACCATTCGCCGAATATCATCTGGCGCGAAAATGAGCCATTTCCCGCCCGCATCGGATTGATCGACTTCCAGGATGCCCTGATCGGGCCAGGTGCCTATGACGTTGCCTCACTGGCACAGGATGCGCGGGTGGACATTTCACCAACGCTGGAAACCGCTGTCGTCGATACCTATCTAGCTGCCAGAAGTCGGGATGACGGCTTTAATGCCGAAACATTCCGGCGCGACTATGCGATCATGGCTGCACAACGAGCGACCAAGATTCTCGGGATTTTCGTGCGGCTGGACGAGCGCGACGGCAAGCCCGGTTATCTGGTTCACCTGCCAAGGGTACGAAACTACCTTCATCGAAACCTGGCACACCCGGTGCTCGCGGAATACCGCGAATGGTGTGCTGCCCATGCAGGCCTTGATCGGCAGGAAATGGATCACGGCTGAACCACCGTGATGCAATTGTCATGTTGTTGCGCCAGGAAGGCGCAGACGAATCGGAAGATGATGATGGAACGAAGCAACGAAATTCGAATGGCGAAGCAGCATCCCAGCCACGCAATGGTTCTGGCGGCAGGCTTGGGCAAGCGCATGCATCCCATTACCGAGACCATGCCGAAGCCGCTGGTCAAGGTACATGGCAAGACCCTTCTCGATCACGGGCTTGACGCGCTGGAGCGTTCCGGGGTCGCGCGGGCTGTTGTCAATGTCCATTACCTCCCGGACCAGATCGAGGCGCATCTTGCAGGACGCAGCAATCCGCAAATCGTGTTTTCCGATGAGCGCGAAGCCCTGCTTGATTCGGGCGGCGGTATCGTCAAGGCATTGCCACATCTGGGCAGCGACCCATTCTTCGTGCTCAATGCCGATTCGTTCTGGATCGAGGGTTACAGGCCCAATCTGACCAATCTGGCGCAGCATTTCGACCCGGACAGGATGGATATCATGTTGCTGGTCTCCGGCATGGGAAGCGCTATCGGCTATGATGGCAAGGGTGACTTTACCATGGACCCTTGCGGAGTGCTCAGCCGCCGCGACGAGCGCAAGGTGGCGCCTTTCGTCTATGCAGGTGCAGCGATCATGACGCCGGAGCTGTTTGCGGATGCGCCAAGGGGCGCATTTTCGCTCAATCGCATTTTTGACAAGGCGCTTGAACGCGAGCGGCTTTTCGGGCTACGCCTTGATGGGTTGTGGTTGCATGTCGGTACGCCTGCAGCGATCCATGAAGCAGAAAACGCGATTGCGCGAAGTGCAGCCTGATCCTGCCGGATTGCCATCTTGCCCTCCGGTCTTGCATGCGACCGGAGCAAGCCTTGGAAAACCTGACACAGGCAAATGATCAAAATCCCTCTCACCGGCTTTTCAGCATAGCGCCTGGTCCGCGCTTCCTCGCGACACTTGCCGATGCACTGGTGGATGGAACACTGGTGAAGGGGTTCCGCCCGGCTGATGATCCACTGTTGCTCGCGAGCGCCACTGTCTATCTGCCAACTCGCCGGGCTGCGCGAGCCTTTTCAGGTGAGATCATTCGAGCGCTCAACGGTCGCGCGGCACTCCTGCCCTCAATCCGCACGCTTGGCGACAGCAACGAGGATGAGTTCTCCTTTCCCGCAGACGAGACGGTTGCCCTGAAACCAGCGGCGGAGGAATTGATGCGCCGGCTGACGCTGTCGCGTCTGGTTCTCGCCTGGACCGGGGCACTGTCAAAAGCCAGCCGCGAACTGATCGGCGATATCGATATCGTCATTCCGTCATCGACGGCAGACGCAATAGGCATGGCCGGGGACCTGGCTCGGCTCATCGACCAGATGGAAACGGAGGAAATCGGCTGGCATGAACTTCATGGCCTGGCTGGCCCGGATCATGCGAAATGGTGGGAGTTGACGACAGATTTCCTGAAGATCGTCGTTGAAGCCTGGCCACAGCATCTGGTGCAGAACGGACTTGTCGACCCGTCGATCAGGCGCAAGGAAATTCTCGATCTCCGCAGCCGCAGGATGCGGGATGCCATCGAAAGCGGCGCGACAAACGGGCCGGTGATTGCGGCTGGTTCGACCGGTTCCATTCCTGCGACTGCGCGCTTCCTCAAGACGATTCTCTCCCATCCGCAGGGCGCCGTTGTCCTGCCGGGACTTGATCGCACGATGCCCGCCCATATCTGGCAAAGACTTGCCATCGCCGGCAGCGACAGCAATCTGGCAATGCTCGCCACGCATCCGCAAACCGGGCTGGCAAAACTGCTGCAGCATTTTGGCCTGGACCGGGATGCCGTCGAGGAGCTTGGAAATACACCCGCCTCAATCGTCAAACGCAACATGCTGGTGGCCCAGGCGCTGCTGCCGGCCGACGAGACCGCGATATGGAGCGAGGCTGGAAAGGTGGAAGCAGATGCCGTTGCCGGAATGGCAATCGTCGAAGCACCTGGTGAACGCGAGGAAGCTCTTGTCATTGCCGTGGCGCTAAGACTGGCGATTGGTGACACAGGCAAGACTGCAGCTCTGGTGACGCCAGATCGGGCGTTGGCAGCGAGGGTTGCAAGCGAATTGCTGCGGTTCGGCATCGAAGTTGACGACAGTGGCGGGGTTCCGCTTGCAGCAAGCCGGATGGGGCGCCTCGCATTGCAATTGGCCAGTGTGGCTTGCTCCAGCACTACCAGTGTTCAACTGGCCGCCTTTCTCAAGGACGCATTGCTCCAACCGGCGAGCAATCGGAATGATCCTGGTTTTGCTGGAAAGACTGCTCGTTTGTTCGAGCTCGCGGTCATTCGCGATACTGTCTCGCCACCGGTTATCGGCGAACTGGCAGCTGCAAGCCGCGCAGCACGTGAGCGATTGGAGGAAGCAAAACATCGGCATCCGGTTCTGGGAACGATCCGGGATGAGGACTGGGCAGCCCTTGAGCAATTGGGGCACAGCTTTGACACTGCGTGCGAGCCACTGACTGCGCTTGCCAATATGGGTTCAGCCAGGCTTGCGCTATCCGTATTGATGGCAGGCTTGCGCCAGAGTCTGATGCAATTGCCGGGTATCGCTGGCAATGACCGGATAGCCGATATCGAAGGCTGGAGCGAACTTGCAGGCCTGTTTGATTCCTTCGACAGGTTGGCAACGGGACCCGATTCATCCTTGATGATTGCTACAGAGGAGTTCCCCGATGTTTTCAGGGCAGTGATGGATGGAAATGTCGTTCGTTCGCAGCGACCGGCGCATCCGCGCATCTTCATCTGGGGGCCGCTTGAAGCGCGACTTCAGGATGTCGACCTGATTGTCATGGGTGGCCTCAACGAGCAGAGCTGGCCACAGGCGGCACGCAACGACCCTTTCCTCAACCGGCCCATGCGCGGTGAAATCGGATTGTCACTGCCGGAACGCCGCATCGGTCAGGCAGCCCATGACTTTCAGCAATTGGCGGCATTCGGGAATGTGGTGCTCACCCGTTCGCTGAAATCCGGAAATGCGCCAGCCATTGCTTCGCGCTGGCTGCAGCGGCTGACAACGCTGGCGGGCGAAGATCACACCAGAACCATGAAGGCAAGGGGCGACAATTACCTCAAGGCTGCCGCACTCGCAGACCGGCGGGAACGGGAACCGGTCCGCGATGTCCGGCCCAATCCGAAGCCGCCCGTCGAGTTGCGGCCCAACAGGCTTTCCATAACCGAAATCGAAACCTGGATCCGCGATCCCTATGTCATCCATGCAAGGCATGTGCTTGGCCTGCAGCCCCTGCCGCCACTGGAGCGCGAAGCCGAGGATCCGGCGCTGCGCGGCAATCTCTACCATGCAATCCTGGCAGACCATGTTTCAGGCCAAAAGCAAGGCGAAACCCGACACGAGGCGGAAGAACGCATGGCTGCGCTGACGGAGGAGGCCTTTGCCGAGGCGGGAATCCCACCGGCCATTGCTGCCACATGGCTTCCCCGATTTGTGGAAATCGGTCGCCTGTTTCTCGACTGGGAGGAAGAGCGGCTTGATCTCATCCAGCAAAGCCTGTGTGAGGTGCGCGGCTCGACGGATATCGGTCTCGACGGTTTCGAACTGCGCGGGCGTGCAGACCGCATCGATATCCTCAAGGACGGCAGCGTGGCGATTTTCGACTACAAGACTGGCCTGTCGCCCTCGCTCGAACAGGCAAGGACACTTTCACCACAAATGGCACTTGAAGGGCGCATGGCGGAACTTGGGTGTTTCGGGCTTGAGGCAGGGCGGAAAATCGATGAGCTGGCATTTGTTCGACTACGAAGGGCTGAAAGCCTGAAAATCGATTCGCTGGCGAAAGGAACCGATGTTCCGCCGCTCAGCGAACAGATGGCCAATGCCTGGGCTCAGCTGCAGGCGCTTGTTGCAGCGTATCGAAAGGAAAGCCAGGGCTATCTCTCACGCTATGCACCTCAGCGGCAGAATGCGATGGATGGCGACTATGACCATCTGGCCCGGGTCCGTGAATGGTCGATAGGCGGGGATGATGACAATGGCTGAACATCGCCTGATACCGCTGGAAACCCGGCAGGCGCAAGCCCGTGCCAGCAATCCCGAAATATCCGCATGGGTGTCAGCCAACGCTGGATCAGGCAAGACCTTCGTGCTGGCGCGCCGGGTAATCCGGCTATTGCTGAATGGCGTTGCACCCGGCAAGATTCTTTGTCTGACCTATACCAAGGCGGCAGCGGCCGAAATGTCGAACCGCATTTTCGAAACGCTCGGGCAATGGGCAGGCCTTGACGAAGCAAGGTTGCGCGACGCGCTTGAAGACGTTCTCGGCCACGCCCCGGAAGGCTATCAGTTGCACCGGGCGAGAACCCTGTTTGCCCTGTCGCTGGATACGCCCGGCGGATTGAAGATACAGACCATCCACGCATTCTGCGAAGCATTGCTGCACCAGTTTCCCCTGGAGGCCAATGTTTCCGGCCATTTCCAGGTGCTGGAAGCGATGGCGCAGGATGCACTTGTCGAAGAGGCGCGCCATTCGGTGCTGGTGCGCATGCAACAGGCTCGGCGCGCGGACAGCGATCTAAACCAGGCATTCGCGCATCTGCTCGCCATTGCTTCTGATACCCAGATCAACAGCGCCATTCGAGAGATCCTTGCCGACCGTGAAGCATTTCTCAACTGGGCTGGCGGCGATGTTGGCCAGGCCATGGCAGCAGTACGGCAGCGTCTGGGATTTGCGCCTGGCACAACCCGGATCTCGGTGATCACGGAGGAATTGTCGAACTCGCTGATTTTCATGGGCGACCTTGCCCGGCTCGCAGAAACTGCTGCGGCCATCGGGGGAAGCAGCAATGAGCGGTTTGCCGGACTTGTTGCCGATATCGGCGAAGAGACCGACGCGGTTGCCTCATTGCATTTGCGGACGAAGCTCTTTCTCACCAGCGATCTGGAACCGCGGAAAAGGCTGGTGACGAAGCCCGTTGTGTCGAGCCATCCCGATCTTGTCGAGCTTTGCGAAAAGGAGGCTGCGCGGCTCGCCGCCAGTCTGGCGCGAATTGCCAATCTTGAAATGATTGAAGCTTCGCATTCCCTGTTCGTGGTCGCCAACGAGATCCTGGAGCGCTACGAAACGCTCAAGCGCAATCGCGGTTTTGTTGATTTTGGCGACATGATCGGGGCGGCAGCGAACCTGCTGGCGCGTTCGGATGTTCGTGAATGGGTGCAATACAAGCTCGATCGCGGCATCGATCATGTGTTGATTGACGAGGCGCAGGACACCAGTCCGCGCCAGTGGGAGATCATCAATGCGATCATTGAGGATTTCCATTCCGGTCGTGGTGCCAGCGAGGCGACAAGAACCGTATTTGCGGTTGGCGACGAGAAGCAGTCGATCTATTCCTTCCAGGGTGCCGATCCGGCCGGATTTTCCCGGCAACGCAGGAGCGTCAGCGAGCGCGCAAGATCTGCCAGGCAGAAATTTGAATCCGTGCCGCTCAATCTTTCCTTCCGTTCCACTCCCGATGTCCTCGCCGCCGTGGATGCGGTATTCGCGATCGAGGAGAATGCACGCGGGCTATCAGCATCGGGCGAGGCGAGCATACATTCCGCCATTCGCGAGAAGGATGCTGGCGAGGTGCGGATCTGGCCGCTGTTCGCCAGTGAAAAGCCGGCAAAGCAAACTGATTGGCTGGCACCAATAGACGCGCCGGTTGCCCACGATCCCGCTATCCGCCTTGCCAATCGCATTGCGGCAACCATCGAGGAGTGGATTGGCAGAGGTGAGATCCTTCCAGGTCGGGACCGACCGTTGCGCTATGGCGACATCTTGATCCTGGTTCGAAAGCGAGACCGTTTCGTTCCCGCAATAATCCGTGAATTGAAAAGGCGAGGAATGGCAATTGCCGGGGCTGACCGCCTGCATCTGACAGACCATATCGCCGTTGAAGACCTCATGGCACTGGGTCGCGTGATCTGTCTTCCGGAAGATGATCTGTCGCTTGCCGCCCTGTTGAAGTCACCGATCTGCGGTTTCGACGATGACGAATTGATCGCGATTGCCAGCAACAGGAAAGGCCAGCCACTGATTGAGCGGCTGGTTGAAATTCGCACATCAGGCGAGGCAGGTTTGCCGGTCAGGAAGATTGCAGACTGCCTCAGGCTGCTCGATGAACTGCGCAAGGTGGCTGCGCGTTCCAGCGTACATCGTTTCTATTCCCATGCCTTGGGTGCAGCGGGATGCAGGGCCGCACTTCTTTCCCGGTTCGGAACCGAGGCGGAAGACGTCATTGATGCGTTCGAGCAGGCAGCGCTTGCCCATGAGAGTGCCGGTGACGGCGGGCTTGAAAGTTTTCTTGCTTCGCTCTCCCGCAATCCGCCGCAGATCAAGCGCGAAATCGACATGAAAAAGGACGAGATCAGGGTCATCACGACGCATTCGGCCAAGGGTCTGGAGGCACCGGTTGTGTTCCTGGTGGATCCCTGTTCGCCCGGCCATATCAAGCAACACGCAGCGAATGTCGTGGCATTGTCCAAGGACGACGCAATGGCAGGCTATTTGTGGAGACAGTCCGGAGCCGCAAACGCGCTTGACGCCAGAATGGAGGAGATCGCGGAAGACGCTGAGGCGGAGTATCGACGATTGCTCTATGTCGCAATGACCCGCGCTGCCGACCGGCTGATCGTATGTGGCTATCACGGGCTGCGTCCGCCACCGGAACACCATTGGCACTCGATGGTCATGCGTGCGCTTGGCGGGAGTGCGCAGCAGGTCATGGATGCGGAGGGCAATGTCAGCGAATTCATCTGGCGGCATTCAACTCATCCGCAAGATACAAGGTCGGCGGAAACAGAACCGTCAAAGCCTGCAATTGGCCCTGTTGCGTCTGATGACGGCGGGCCGGAAGCCCCTCTGCCGGACCTCGTCTTTCCCGGGCATCTCAAGCCGGAACTTCCATTGCCCAAGCCACTGAACCCTTCGCTTGCGGGACTTGCGCTTGGGCGGAGGGCTGATGACACTGGCGAAGAAGGCGCAGCGGTGGATGCTGCCGTTCAGCCAACCGACCCGACCTTGCGGCGCAGGGCACTGGAACGCGGCAATGCGGCTCACAAATTGCTTCAATATCTGCCGGACCTTGATGCTGGCGACCGGGTTTCGGCTGCGCGCGCCTGGCTTGCGCTCAACTTGCCGGAATGGCCAGTGGAGATGCGCGAAAGCATGATTTCGCAGGTTACAGCAATTCTCGATGCCCCCGGCAATGGGGAAATATTCGGACCGGGGAGCCAGGCGGAGGCTGGAATAGCAGGCACCATCGCCATTGGTGGGATTGAATTGCCGGTTTCCGGCCAGGTCGACCGCATTGCGATCAGCGAGAAGGCAGTCATTGTCTGTGATTACAAGACCAACCGGATGGTCCCTGACAATGATGCGCAGATTGATCCAGCCTATCTGTTGCAGTTGGCGTTGTATCGGGCGCTGCTGAAACAGGTATTTCCTGGAAAACAAATTGTCTGCCGACTGATTTGGGTAGAAAACGGAAAAGTGAGCGAGCCGGACGATTCGCTGCTCGACCAGGCATTGACCGGCATTGCGCCATCGGTCCATGCATATGGCTGAAATGGCAAATGGAAGCGGCACTTGAAGCGGGGTGCTTGAATTCCCATCTGGAAAGTGAAATATTCGATTTCACTAATATAACGGCCGGAAGCCAAAAAACGGCATCTGGCATGAAGGAGTTGAAAATGGCAACGGTAAAGGTCGACAAGAGCAATTTCCAGAGCGACGTGCTGAACAGCGATGTTCCGGTCGTGGTGGACTTCTGGGCCGAATGGTG